>NZ_JAVDVQ010000014.1:0-99867 GCF_031456935.1 Arthrobacter ginsengisoli
GCCTGGACCGGCCTCGTCATCGCCGCCCTGTCTGAACTGAGCTTCCTCTCGATGGCTATCGAGCCGATCCAATTCCTGCTCCCGATCGGGCGCTTCGGCGGGCTCCTCTGGCTCATCGCAGTTGGCTTCCTCCTGCCACAAAACAGGGCCGCCGCGAATCGGGAAGCACGATGACCGGTGCCGCGCGCCTCGACGGGAAGTTCGCGCTGGTCACCGGCGCGAGCCAGGGGCTTGGACCGGCGGATCTACGCTCACGCCGCTGGGGTGGAGGCAGCGGCTTCGGACGTACATGCCGGCATCGATAGCAGCATGTCTGTGGGACTGAAGGAAACTGCGGGGACTGAAGGAAGTAGGTGCCTGCGCAAAATGATCGTGCTGAGCCGCCCATCAGTAGTCGTACAGTGTCGTTCCCATACGGCGAAAGGTTCGCCTTATGAGGACCGGCGCTCCGGTCAGTCGCGGCCGCCGTTGCGTCCGCGGCAACCCAAGTACGAACAACAGTGGGCCCGCCGACTGTGCCCTCGATATGGATCGTCTGTGGAATTGCTGTGCGGAACCGTTGGGACCGCTGAAGGGTTTAGTTGACAGCTGGAGTCGATGGTTCCCATGCGGCTCAGGCCGCGGTTCAATTGTCTCAAACTCGATGGGTGTAAGCCGTTTGAAGGCGCGTTGACGGGTTTGCGGGCGGTAGCTGTGCTCGATCCAGGTCGTAATGGCCAGCATGAGGTCGACACGGGTCTCCCATACCCGCAACCCGGTTGCGGTTCCGGGGCTGCTCGGGATCAACCAGGAGGACCCACCAGGTTCTCCACGGGACGACCCGTCGTAAGGGGTAGTTTGAACCATCCAGAATTGGGGTTTCCCTGACTTCGGAAGGACTGGACGATGGTATGTGTCATCGTCACGAATGTTCCCGTAGGGGAACCGACAACGCCGGAACCGTAGGATTTGTCGTGGTGACCACCTGGGCCCGGACCGGAAAGGATCGCCAATGACGACGTGCGCTTCTTTCCGGTTGCTCCGTACCGGGTTGATCAGTTCAACTATTCTGGGCCTGGCCGCGGGAGGGCATCTGGCCGGCGGCGGCACACTTCCCGAACCTGTGATCCTCATGGCGCTGTGCGCTTTGACGGTGCTGCCCGTCTCAGTTCTGACGACGTTCCGTTTGAGCATGCCTGTCCTGGCCGGGCTGCTCGGTGCCGGACAGCTCTGGCTGCACTGGGCTTTTCACGCTCTCTCCGGCGCGGCGCCTGCGGCCGGCCCGGCTCTGTCCGGCCACGCCCACCACACGCCCTTCCCGGCCATGGGATCATTTAGTGCCGCCCCCCCGGCCGACACAACGGCCGGGGACTGGCAGATGTTCGCCGCCCATGCCGTGGCGACTCTGGCCACCGCTGTGGTGCTCGCCCGTGGTGAGCAGACCCTGTGGGCGCTGGCCGCCTGGCTGCGCCCGCTGGCCCAGCTTCCCGTCTCGTGCACTATCGTTCCGGCGCGCGTTCCCGGCCCGTGTATGGCTCCCCTCGTCCTTCCCAGGGACCAACTGGTCCGGCGCATGCCTGCACGGCGCGGCCCACCGGCGAGCCTGCCGGCCGACTGAACCCAACCGTTGCCTTTCCCTAACGGGCAGGGATCCGGCGGCAGACCGCTGCTCTTCCCGGCCCGGACGTGTTTCGGGCCAGGTTCCCGACCCGTTTTTGTGTGAAAGGCATCCTTGCCATGAAATCTTCTCTCCGCCGTACCCTCAAAACCGTCTCGGCCGCCACGATGGCCGCCGCGCTGCTCGCCGTCGGCGTTACCGCCGCGTCCGCCCATGTCCACGTCGATCCTGATGACACCGCGGCCGGCGGCTACACCCACCTGACCTTCAACGTCCCCAACGAATCGGCCACGGCCAAGACGAACAAGCTGGAAGTGACCCTGCCGACCGAGACCCCGTTCACCTCGGTGTCAGTGAAGCCGGTCGAGGGCTGGACCTCCCAGATCATCACCGCCGATCTCCCCAAGCCCGTGACCATCGCCGGAGCCACGGTGACCAAGGCCCCCAGCTCCGTGGTGTGGACCGCGGACGCCGCGCACCAAATCGGCCAGAACGAGTACCAGGCATTCTCCCTCTCCGTCGGTGTCCTGCCCGATGCCGGCACCACCGTGACCCTGCCCGCGTCCCAAACCTACACGGACGGCACGGTGGTGAAATGGGACCAGAAGACCGCCGAGGGCCAGGCCGAGCCTGAACACCCTGCGCCCTCGTTCGTGACCACGGCCAAGGACACCGGCACGGCCGCCCCGGCACCCTCCGCGGCAGCAACCCCGGCGCCGGCTGCAGCGCCTGCCGCCGGGGATGGCGGATCTACGGCAGGCTGGTTCGGACTCGCCGCCGGCCTGATCGGCCTGGCCGCCGGCGTCACCGCCTTGGCCCGCACCCGCCCCACCAAGGGCAACTGACCCGCCACCGGCCACACGCGACCCCCGCTGTCCCGGACCCACCGGCACCGCCGGGCTCGTGCTGCCCGCACGCCACCTTGACGGGCGGCCACACCCGCGCATGGCGGTACCTCACAGTCGCGCCCTGCCGCAGACCACAAAACTCCTCTTGAAAGACGCACAGTCATGACTCTTCTGACCAAGCCCCCTGCCGGGGCATCACCCACTCCATCGCAACCCGATCCAGACACCCAGCCGGCCGCGGACCGTGGCTGGTTCCGGGCCTTCCTGCTCAGGATCCACTTTTACGCCGGGATCCTGGCCGGTCCGTTCCTGCTGGTCGCGGCCGTCAGCGGCGGCTTGTATGCGATGGCCCCGCAGCTGGAGCAGGCCATGTATTCCAAGGAACTCCAGGTTCCCGCCGTGACCGAGCCGCTGCCGCTTTCGACTCAAGTCAAAGCGGCCATGGACCATGCCGATGGGGATGCCCTGGTCACCGTCCGGCCCGCCCCCGGACCGGAAGACACCACCCGGGTGCTGTTCGCCGATGCGTCCCTGGGCGAATCCCAGTACCGGACACTGTTCGTTGATCCGGGCACGGCGGAAATCCGCGGGGATCTCCCCACCTACGGCAGCAGCGGCGCACTTCCTGTGCGGACCTGGATTTCCAACCTCCACCGGTCCCTGAACCTCGGCGAACCCGGCCGCGTCTACAGCGAGCTCGCAGCCTCCTGGCTGTGGGTGATCGCCCTGGGCGGCCTGCTGCTGTGGATCGAGAGGATCCGCCGCAAACGCACCACCAAGAACACCGCCCCGAAGCCACGCCCGGCCACGGGGCGCGCCCGGACTGTCTGGCTGCACGGAACCACCGGAACCATCCTGTTGGCGGCGTTTCTGTTCCTCTCCGCGACCGGTCTGACCTGGTCAGAGAACGCCGGCGCCAACGTCAGCACCCTGCGCACCGCCCTGGACTGGACCACCCCGACGCTGAAGACATCGCTGACCGGGCCTTCTTCCGCTGCGGCAGGAGACCACTCCGGCCACGGATCCACTGCCGCGTCTGCCGAGTTGCCGGCGTTCGATCCGGTCATGTTCGACACGGTGACAAGGATCGCCCGCGCCGACATCATCAGCGCACCAATGATCGACATCAAACCCCCGGCCAAACCCGGCACGGCATGGTCGGTCACCGAGACGGGGAGGGAATGGCCCGCCTCGGCCAGCGCCGTCGCCGTCGACCCGGCCACGGGCCAGATCACCAGCCGGCTCGATTTTGATGACTTCAACCCCGCAGCCAAGCTCACCCGCTGGGGCATCGCCGCGCACATGGGGCTGCTGTTCGGCCTGCCGAACCAGCTCGCCCTGCTCGGAATCGCCGCCGGGCTGGCCGCCATGGTCGGATGGGGCTACGTGATGTGGTGGAAGCGCCGCCCCAGCCGTGGCAGCGCCCGTGCCTTCGGCCGCCCGGCACCGCGCGGGGCCTTCCTCCGTGGGCACTGGGCCGGGGTCCTGACCGCGATCACCGTCATGGTCGCCGTCGGGCTCTTCCTGCCGCTGCTGGGCTACAGCCTGCTGGCTTTCATCGCTTTGGACACGCTAGTGGCCGAGGTCAAGCGACGCCAACGCCGCCACCCACTAGACACCACAGCGCCCGGGAAATAACCCTGTCCTCAGTCCCGGCACAGCGAAGCCACCGAGAATTAAAGTTGGAGCCCCCGGACATCCCCAGCCCGGGGGAGGCCCGGAAATCCCGCTGATCAATGCGGGCCTGAAGCCCTGGATCAGGCCCGCATTGCAGCTCGCGCTCAAGGGCGCGTCAAAAGGTTGTGCAGACGGCTTTGAACATTCTGTGCAGACGACTTCGGAAAATGACAGGTGGACTGCTGCCGCGTCGAAACACGTGCGTAGCCGATCAGTTTCGCGCCTGGACGTCTTCGGGACCATGCTCCGTGACGCGTCTTTAACCGCGGTAGGAGGCGAGGTGCGGCAAATGGAGTTCGGTCAGGCGCTCATTGAGGACTAGGACTAGTGCCAGCAGGTTGCAGTCGTGGGCGGGCAGGGGCATCAGTCCGTTCAGATAGGCATCGATGACCCACCGATCCTTGTTGCCCCCATACGCGAAGTACATTAACCAGGCTTCACGGACCTCGAGGTCCGTGAGCAGGAAAGCAACATGCATCAATTTCTGCTGAGATTCAGCCATTAGAATTCATCCCCCGGAGATCGCTCACTTTCGAGAAGTGCGCGACGTCTAGCCTCTGTTGACGGCAGGAGAAACATTTCCGCTCGCTCTTGTGAGGCACAACTGCCCGCACCGCCGCCGTCTCCATGTCAGGCTACCGCGCAGGGCAGTGTTTGACCCGGGCCGGAGTGCCTAAACGATTTACGTTCCCGTTGAGTAGGGCCAGGGGGCTCCCGGCCCGCCGGCAGCCCGGACGTGGACGGCGGTCTTCCATGACGTCCTTCTCGGGCGGCGTCCAGTGGAGTTAGGGGCCAAGGATCAGCTGTTCCGCATTACGCCGTCGGAAATTCCAGGATGCCAGTTTGCCATCAGCGCGTCCGCGCGATGGTGGTCACCACGGGAGCCCTGACGCGGGCCGAGGCTTCCGGCAACCCCGGATAAGGAATACGTGCTCGCAAGCCGTCGGCACGGTCGGTTGCTCGGGTAGTACCAAGCCCCGATGAGCGCCGTGGGGAGCGTATGGACAGCTGTGAAGGCGATTGCCGCGCTCAGGTACGACAATGCGTGCTTTGCACTGGTTCATCCATCGGCAGACCGTTTCAGTACCCGGAGGGGTTACTCGTGGCCGCCGTGAAACTGCTTTCCCGAGGTCGTCTCTGAGCCCCGGGGCCGGCGCAGCCGTGGGTTGCCTAATTTTCCTGCAGGAGCTATAGGGCGTTCAGCTATTTGCGACCAGTGGGAAGGGATTAACGGGCGTGCGAGGTAGAAGGCGATCCCAGCAGCCGCTTACTCGCTCGTACGCGGGTTCATCCGTACCGTTGAGGGTGGGTGTGGCTGGGGTCACAGGGGGTGCGCCCTCTCCCGTTACCGGGCCGGCCGGGGCGCAGCGTTGCGTTTTGGATTTTGATGAGGTCGCCTTTGGTTTTCCGCCGGGCGCCAGAGGGGTAACTATGAGCGGAGCGTTCGAGCTTTTTCACGACGGGAACCTGTCTTTCGGGTTTAGGCTGAAGGCTCCCGATGGGACGGTTGTGGCGGTATCCGGACCGTTCCCGGACAAGGTGTCGGCCGTCGAGGGTATCCGTGTCGTCCGCGAGTGTGCCGGAACGGGTTTGATCACCGATCTTTGCCCCCTACTGGGGGATTCCCACGACGGACTGGTGCGAACGGTATGAGTACTTTGGACAGCATGTTCACCTACTCCAGCGCGCTGGAGGCCACCGATTGCACCGCGGGGGCGTTTCTCACCGATGTCGTGACCGGGGTGATGGTGTGGTCCGATGCGCTTTACCGGATCCACGGATACCAGCGCGGAGAGGTCGTGCCCACCGTTGAACTCGTCCTGGCGCACAAGCACCCCGGTGACAGGGCAAAAATGCGTGAATTGCACACCGACCTGGCCGATGTCGGGGGGTACTTCTCCAGCTACCACCGCCTGATTGACGCCCATCAGCGCGAACACCGGGTACTGACGACCGGGGAGGCCGTCCTCGACGCGAACGACAGGCTCGTCTCCATCACCGGAACCATGGTCGACTTGACCTCAACTGTCCGCGCGGAAACTGAACGGGCCGCCAGGGATGCCGTCGCCGGAGCCGTCCGCGCCCGCGCCGTCATCGAAAAAGCCGTGGGCATTCTTATGGGACGGCTCAGCGTCGGTGCCGATGCAGCTTTCGCTCTGCTCTGTGTCCACAGCAACCACACCAACAAAAAACTGGCCGTCATCGCCTCCCAGCTTGTCGGCCTCGCCGAAGACCCCCGCAGCGCAGCCGCGCTCACTACGCTCGTCCATGACCTTCAACGCCACACAGCTCATGCCACTGCGGTACGCCGGGAGAACGCCCAGTGAGGGTTTGGCTAAGGTATGGGAACCGCCGTCTACTGGTTAATGCAGAAGGCTTCCAGTGGGCAGATGACACATTCCATCTCAAATACGATCCATTACTGAGACGGTCGGCCCATTCTGTTATGCGGAACCGCCGCAAACAGACTCGGGGAGCTCACGAGCGGGTCCGGGCATGGGCCGGCGCTTCCCGCCGCGACCGCACGTCCTAGGAAGATGTAATCTGACCGGAGCCCACTAGGACGGCCTGAACGGTACACGCCTGAGCTGTTCAGTCCAGCGTCCCGAAAGTTCCAGCCATGACGGGGTCATTCTCGATTCACTTGTGGGAGAACTTGGGGGACGGTCAGATTAAGCCGCAGTCCGCGGATTCTTGCAACGGGGGAGTGCCCCACTTGCGCGTCCTGGTTCCAAGGATGTGGGCCCTTCAGGGGGATGTTGTAGGAATCCGGCAACGGCAGCCATCGTTAGTGCACCAGCTGCTCCACCAGCACGATCATCGCGGCGCACAGAAGGCCTTGTAACTAAGGACCCAGTTTTTGTGCCCAAGCCCCGTCCCAGCTTGATAGAACGGACACCATGGAACTCGACGATCTCCTTGAGGCACTGAATGCCGGCGATACCATCACCGGGGACTCGCCCTTGCATGAGGTCATGCACCGGGTCAGCCAGGATGCCCTGCGCATTACCGGCGAACTCAACGGCGGATATCAGGAACCGGCGCGTATACGGGAGCTGTTGGCTCAGCTGACCGGCAAGCCGGTTGACGAATCCGTGACGGTTTTCCCGCCCTTCCACTCCGACTTCGGGAAGAACATCACCCTCGGGGAGCGGATCTTCATCAATTCCGGGTGCAAGTTTCAGGACCAGGGCGGTGTCGTCATTGGGGACGACTGTCTGATCGGGCACAACACGGTGATTGCCACACTCAACCACGACCTTGCACCGAGCCGCCGCGCGGACATGCACCCGGCCCCTGTCGTCATCGGCCGCAATGTTTGGATCGGATCTAACGTCACCATTCTGCCGGGCGTGACTATTGGTGATGATGCAGTCGTGGCGGCTGCGTCCGTGGTCACGAAAGACGTACCCGAAAAGTCCATTGTTGTGGGCTCGCCTGCACGAGTAGTGCGCTCACTGGCCAACTGAGCCGCGCTGGTTCAGCCTTGCTCGGGTCCTCGCGCTACTCCGCTCACCAAGGGTCAGGAGGCGCGGTTTGTTGTGATACGTCCGGGCCTGCCCTGTGCAAAGTCGGCGGCATCTGAACACCGTACGAGCAGCCCCCTGTCCACTCAGGGTCCAAGCTGTTGACAACATCATTGAGACCATACTTCCGAAGTCGGCGCCGGACTAGTTGCTGGGCGGCATCGGTTCGGCGATGCTGCCGGAATCGCCTCGGACGATCAGTTGGTAGTCGTGCCACAACGTTCCGATCTTGCGTCCGTCAGGCAATGTCCATGCTTCCCAGCTGTCCTGGGTGACAAGCCGGCGGCCTCTGTGGCTGCGAGGGCTTGTCGAACTGTCGTCCAACTTCGGGCCGGATCTGGCCGTGAGCGGTCACTGAAGCGCGATGCACGTCGCCCACACGGGGCCGGTTCCAAACGACTGGCACACAAGGGAACTGGCAGACTAGCGAAGTCGCCCTATAGCTTAGGTGAACTACGCAGCCGCGGTCGGGCCGCCCTCGGATGACTTGCCCGCCGACGCCGGGGCGGGCTGCGTAAACGTGCGGGCGGCCAGTGAGCCCGCGGTGGTGCTTGCCCCGATGCTGATGAGGGCCCCGAGGATCATGGCCGCGGCTTCTCCCGGTTCCAGCAGATGCAATTGGGAGCCGATAGTGGCGGCGGCAACCGGTACTCCCAATTGGGACGCTGCAAGAATGGCCAGCGGCAGAGGCTGGCCGAGCAGCCGCAGGCTTCCGTGGACCAGCAGGGTTCCCAGGCCAAGGCAAATCCCTAGGAGAATCATTCTGGGGTTACCCGCAAGGGTGCGCAGATCGAGCGATGCGCCCAGCCAGACGAAGAATACCGGCCCTAGAAATCCATCGCTGACGGCGAAGAGTTGGTGTGCCAGCCGTCGGGGTTCGCCCACCGCTGCGACCACCAGGCCGAAGGAGAACCCTCCCAGCAGGATGGACACGTGGCCCGCGACGGCAAGCCCGGAGAGCGCGAAGAGCAAGGCGAGTTGGATCCGCAGTTCCAAGGCGAATTTCCGGTCTGCGGACATGTCATGCAGCCGTCCGCGGTTACCGCTGTTCTCCAGCCAGCGAAGCACAAAGAACAAAACCGCAGCGCACGCCGCGACGGCGGCTGCCCCGACGGCTGCCCTCGGCGCATTGGGAGGGTCGACAGCAAGCGGAAGCGCGACAATGCAGGCGATGTCCGCTACCGCCACCTGTGCCGTCGTCGTCAGGACCTTCGGTCCCGTCAGCCGCAGCGAATCGACGATCGGCAGGACCAAGGCTGCCGACGAGGAAGCGAGCAGAACGATGTAAAGGGGAGCATGTCCGGTGCCAAAGGTAACGGCAATGACGATTCCGACGGCGGCCGCGAGCACTGCGGCGATGCCGGCACGCATGGCGCCACCACCGAGTGCGGGGCGGATGGCTTTGTCCCGCATCGGGACGTGCGTCCCGGCGACGAACATGATGAGGGCGAACCCGACGTCGGCCAGAAAGGTGAACGTGGGATCCGAGGATTCCACCAGCCCCAGACCCGTGCGCCCGATGACGATACCCGCCAGCAACTGACCCAGCACCACGGGAATGTGCCATTTCCGAGGCAGTGCCAGCAGCGGGCCGAGGAGCGCGACCGCGGCGATCAGCGAAAGCTGTAAGAACGACACGTTCCTCCTTCTAACGGCATGGCGGTTGGCTTGCAGGTGGTTATCGGGGTGCGTCAGCCAGTTTGACTGGAATGTCGGTGTTTTCGTCCGTGTAGTAGCTTGCGCATACCCGGTGGTAGCCATCGGCGACCTGCGCGGGAATGCCCCGGGCCAGGTCGCCCTTGATCATCAGGATGGGCGAGAGCTTCTTGCCTTCCTTGATTTTCTTCAGGTCCGAGGCCACGTGGGCGTTGTCCTTGGGCAGCAGCACCAGTCTCGCGGCCCGGAGGATGTCCTTGGCCTTGCGATGCTGGATTGGGGCGACCCTGAGCGACGCGACAATCGAGGAAACCACATCGTCGGATTCAAGTAAGGAAAGATACCCCGCAGCGCTCGGATAATCTTGGTCCTCAGGCTGTGGCAACCAGCGGACCTCGCCCTTGTTTTCGTCAGGCATGCGTTGTACTCCTTGGCTAGCTGTATCGGCCTGCAAACGTGGGCGGCGCCGGCCGGAAGAACCTGGAGGTCCGCGCCGGGGCGTAGTCGTCGTAATTCAAGAGCGAGGGCTTCCTGGCGCCGGGGGCCCCAGCCCAACGGGTCGTTCGCGGAAAGGCGGGCTTGAGCAGCCAGCTTAGCCGCCGGAGCAGCCGGTTTCGATGGGCTGGGCTGCCAGGGCTTCCGGTCCGCCTTCAGCGGCGGGACGAGCCCTGGCGGCAACCCCGGACGGGCCGGGTTTCAATATCGGTCGTCAACGCCGGAGATGAACTTAGGCTTAGAAGCGATGTTGGGGCCGGCATCTCAACTGGACTGTCAGGGTGGGCGCGCCGCTGTGCGGGTCGGAATGTTCCGGAACCCTAGTATGCACTTATTCCCTCATGACGGGGGCCGGTGCCGCGGCGCGGACCGGTTCCGTTCTTGTCCTGACACTGATCGCATTGTGGGTGTTGGTGGTTCTCTCGCGGCCGCTGAACCGGTGGCGGGTATTGATCATTGGTGTCATGTATGCCGCCCTTACGCTCGTGCTGACGGTGCCTCCACTCCGGGATTTTTTTGAGTTCACCGCTGGGCCAGGAACACCTGACGACATCGGTGCTCGTCGCCCTCGCTGGCGTCCTCGCCGTCGAACTCCTGTTTCGGTTCCACCGTCGGCGCCTCAACGGTGATCCGGCCTCCGACATCTAGGGTGGGAACCCTTCCGTGGGCGGCTCTTGAACCTTGACGCCCTTGACGCCCTGGCCCCAAAAAAGGGGGTATACGGCACTGACCGTTCTCAGGGGCTCGACCGGCCCTCGAAGTTGAGGCTCTCCAGAGTCGCTATGTTCTTCAGGTCCTGCAGCATTACCAGTTGCTCACGGTTAATGGATATCAGAAGTTCAATCTCTTCCTTTGCCCTTATATTGGTGTCGAAATCGTGCTGGGCCATGGATGCGGCTATGGCGTCCTGTCGTTTGGCGGCGATGAGGAGAATGGCACCCTGGAGCCCCGCCAACATGGAGAGCAGGAGGTTCAGGAGTATGTAGGGGTATGGGTCCCAGGCCTTGGTCGCCAGCGCCCAGGTGTTGATAGCGGCCCAGATAGACATGAAGCCGATGAAGCTTCCCACAAAGGGCCAGCTTCCCATCCCGTTCCGCATGATGTCGGCCGCGCGTTGGCCTACGGTCAGGGAACCTTTGTGTCTCTCGTGCCAGGCCTTCGAACTCATCGGCCAGCCCCTCCCGACCACCATCGGAGGCAAGTAGCCCGACAAACAACCACCGGAACCCGCAAAATCCCCGCCACGGCGGGGATTTCACGCGTCACCACAGACGTAACTTCGGTTTAGAGACCGCGGCGCCCTACCCACAGACCATGCAGCAGCGGAACCGCCGATGCGATCATCAGCACGCTGCCGAGCACCGTGTCCTCCGCTCGGACCGCGGAACCTGCGATGAGCAGGGCTCCGAAAACCAGCGCCGATGCCGACCGTTGCGCCATGCGGCTAAGCCGTGCCAGTTGCCGTTCCAGGCGCGGGTTGGCCACCGTCAGTGAACCCTCCTCGATTCGGGTGAGAAGCCCATCAACGCGTTTGGGCAGACGCAGGGCGACCCCGGCGGCGTCGAGCGCTTGCCGAGCAGCGTCCTGCACGATGTTGCCGCGCTCGTCGCGCAGCAGCTGCGCCGCATAGGGTTCAACCGAGTCCCACAGATTGAACCGGGCGTCCAGTGAGCTGCACACACCCGACGTGAGTGACATCGCGCGGATGATGAGCAGGAAGTTCTCCGGCAACTGAAAGGGCAACGAGCGAACCACGTCACCGAACTCCAGCGCAAAGTCACGGAACTCCCGCGGGTCCACCTCACGAAGCTCGGCGAAGCCCATCCCGCCGAACCTGGCGAAGAGGTGCGTCATGGCCCGCTCAAGCTCGGCCGTGTCGGCCGACGGAACCAGCACTCCCACGCCTCTGATCGCTGTCACCAACCCCTTACCGTCACGCGAGGCGGCTGCGATCAGCAGCTTCCGCAGGCCACTGCGTGTCGTGGGCGGCACCTCTCCCATCATGCCGAAGTCGATGAACGTCAGCTTCCATGGGTGCTGTGCGGATGAATCGGCATTCGGAGTGACAAAGATATTGCCGGGATGCGGATCGGCATGGAAGAAGCCCGTCGTGAATATCTGGTCGAACATTACCGACGCGAAGACCGGGGCAACCTGCACGGGATCGATGCCCGCCGCAAGAAGGGCCGCCACGTCCGTGATCTTGATCGCCGTAACATCTTCTAGGGTGAGAACGCGGCGGGTGCTCCGCTCCCAGAGGACGTCAGGGACGATCACTCTGTCGTCGTCGTCGAAGTCAGCGGCGAAGCGCTCTGCATTCGCCGCCTCATGGAGGTAGTCGATTTCCTCGAGGCTGGTCTGCGCAAACTCCTCGACCAGTGCGGGCATGTCAGCACGATCGGACACGAGGCGCACGTGGCTGAGCCAGCCGCCAACTTTGCGTAACGCGGCCAGATCGACGTCGACAATCGCGTCGATGCCCGGTCGCTGCACCTTCAACACTACGTTTTCGAGACCGGTGTCCTCGGCATCGGTGCGAAGAAGTTCAGCCCGGTGCGCCTGCCCCAGGGATGCGGCGGCGATGGGCGTCGCCTCGACCGAGGCGAACACCCGGTCCAGTGGCGCACCCAGCTCCGCCTCGGCAAGGGCACGGATTGCTGGGAACGAGACGGGAGGCGCCTCGTCTTGCAGCCCTTCCAGTTCAGCGGTGATCTCCGGCGGGAGCACATCGAGCCTGGACGACAGGAACTGACCAACCTTGATCATCAGACCGCCAAGGTCCACTGCGAGCACATGGAAGCGCTGCGCGAAGTGCCGCATCCTCTTGGCCCGGGTGCGTTCGGCAATCCTGGCCAGCCCGATGCGAGAGAGGAAGAGCTCAAACCACCATGTCACCGCGAGATGCCATGCGGCGAAGCGCAGGATGCGCCGGTATCGGGCACGGGTGTTCCCGGCGCCGGGTACCGGATCTGCCCGGTCCCGGCGAACCGACGCCACCCTCGTCAGTCCTCGGCGAGGATCGAGTACAGCCGACGACGTGCCTCGTCGAGCACCTTTACCGCCTCCTGCACCTGCTTTGGAGAGCCTGTGCGACCCACCTGGGACGCGGCCTGGGCTAGCTCGACGCCAGCCTTGGGCAGCGCCGCGAACCCTGCGCCCGATGCCGGACCCGTAGACTCCCAGAGCTCTGACGCATCGGCACCCGCTACCTCTTCGCGGCCTGCTTCCATCAGAGAGTAGATCTTGCGGCCGTTGGATTCCGCGGCACTGATGAACCCCTCATCGGCCAGCAGTTGAAGCGTTGGGTAGACGGAGCCGGCACTCGGCTTCCAGCTGCCACTGCTGCGCTCCTCGATTTCACGGATGATCTGGTAGCCGTGCATCGGCCGCTCCGCAAGCAGGGCCAGTATCGCCGACCGCACCTCGCCTCGACCCGCGCGGGTGCCCGAGCGCTTCTCAAACCTCGAACGCAGCTCCTCAACGGCCTGCCACATGCCATCGATGTTGGGGCCGACGAATCCACCCGCCGGGTATGAATTACGCATCATGCTCTCCTTCGTGAACCGTGAACCGTGAACCGTGAACGATATACAACGATACTCAACGATACATGGAGACCTGCCCTCTCGGTCCTCTCATTAACGGCACCCCGGCATCTCAAAAACGACCATTAGTGAGACGGTCCGACCGCTCTTGAGGTGACGTAAGGAGTGCCGAGGATGTGGCCCGCAGGTCCGAACATGGTGTTATTTCGGTTGGTTTTGCCGCGGTAGGCGTGCGCTCCGGGATCGCGTTCGCCGACATATGCTTCGACCTCGGTTATCCGGACGGAGACGGTCCCGTCGCCATCCGTGCGTTGAAGGACGCAGCCGAGCACGTGGCTCCTCGGGGGATCGGGAGAGCATAATGTCACCGAGGACGAAGACCCAGAGGGGTTTTCGCCGCTTCGGGCGTCACTGTTCGAAGGATGGTAGCCGCGCCGTGCCGAAAGTCAGCGAGGAGGCTGGGGAATGTCGACTGCAACGGAAGTCCAGGTGCGCCGGGTCTATGACGGGACCAGGGATGACGACGGCGTACGGGTTCTGGTAGACCACATCTGGCCGCGCGGGATGACCAAGGCCAAGGCAGCGCTGGACGAGTGGTGCAAAGACGTCTCCCCGTCAACGGAGCTGCGCAAATGGTACGGCCACGACCCCGCCAAGTTCGACGAATTTGCCAAGCGCTACAAAGCCGAGCTTAAAGACCCTGCCCGGGCGCAGGCGCTTGACCATCTGCGCGAACTCGCTAAGGGCCAACGGCTAACGCTGCTGACGGCAACCAAAGCCGCCGACATCAGCGAGGCCCAAGTCCTGGCCGACCTGATCGGACGGTAGCCACTTTACGTCCGGCGCCCCCAAGAGACAGGCGTCGGGAAGGACCGATCAGTGACCATGAACGGGATCCCCTGACGCTGTCGGAGCTGATTCCCGTCATGTGGTGTGCAACCCCACGGCGCGAGGATCGTGCTGAGGACGATTCCCTGGCCGCACTGCATTCGGCCTTCACGGAAGCGCGGCTCCACGGCGTCGTTACCTCCGTACGGACGGGGGCAGAGGGCCTCCCGTCGCCCAGGTAGAGCCCGACAAGGCCCGCTACTCAAGAGCCCGCCCCAACACGACTTGGCGCCGTGCCGTACACGGGCGGTGGCTTCGGCACCACGTTTTTTAGCGTGGCCCGGTTCTCATGGCAGGTTCCGGGATTTCGTCGGGCATGCCGGGTGTGGGGCGTAATGCTAGACGGATTGGCGGTAGCCGAAGAATTCGTGGTCGTTGTTGTATCCGCCTTCGCCGCCGCCGATGTGGGAGAAGTCTTTGACGAATTCGATGCCTTTGATCCATTTGACGAGTTTGAAGCCGAGCTGGACCTCGTTGCGCAGACGCAGCGGGGCGCGGTGTCCGTAGGTCAGCGGCGCGTTGTTCATGTCGTAGGCGAGCATGGTGAGGTGGTAGCTCATCTGTTCGATCGGCTGCGCGTCGTAGTAGATGCCGCCGTCGGATCCTTCGGCGAAGGAGTAGAAGATCACCCACTTCGCCTCGGGGTCCGGCTGCACCAGGTCGATGATGGTTTGCATGGAGACGCCGCCCCACTTGGCCACGCCGGACCAGCCCTGGATGCAGAAGTGCTGGGTGATCTGCTCGTGGTGGGCCAGATCGTGAAGCTGGGCCAGGTCGAGTTCCACCGGGTTCTTTACGAGGCCGGAGACCTGGAGGCGGTAGTCGGCGAAGCCTGTGGCGAGGAGCGTTTTGTATTCGGTGGATTCGGGGTACTTGCCGTTGTGCCACATATACGGGGAATGTCTTTTTCGGTGTACCGGCAGGGTTTTGAATCGAGGTGCTCGAACAGCTGTTGCGCCGGGCCGATGGGGGCAAACCCGATCCGCTGGACCATCCGTGGATGCCGGTAGGTGAGCGGGGTGACGCCCACCCAAATCACGATCATGAGGGCCAGGGATGCGGCGAAGATCCAGAACCCGTACCAGTCGCCGGAGTTGCGGTCCGCGTACATGTAGTTGAAGTTCCGCAATGCCTCTGTCGCGACGACGAGGGAGACGTGCATCACGATGAACAGCAGGAACCAGACCAGGACAAGGAAATGCAGCGACCGGGCGGCTTGGATGCTGAAGACCCTGCTGATCCACCTGAATTTTGTGGACAGGGCCGGGGACATGCCCAGCCCGGTGATGAACGCCAGCGGTGCGGCGATAAAGACCGTTATGAAGTAGGCCATGACCTGGAGACTGTTGTAGGCGACCCAGCTGTCGTCGGTTGGCCAGTTCAGGGAGGCGTACTGGATGGACATCGAGAGGGCATTGGGGATGACCTCCCAATTGGTGGGCACCAGACGGAGCCACTGATCCGTGGTGAAGATGAGAATGTAAAAGACCAGGCCGTTGAGCAGCCAGAGCGTGTCCATACCCAGGTGCCACCAGCGGGCCAGCCCGATCGAGTGCCGCCGGCCCGGCAGACCCACGCCGTCCGGGAGGGTGATGGAGTCCTGCTTTGCGGTGTAAAGCGGGTCCGTGGGTACCGGCGTCTGCATCCGGAACCATTCCTTGCCCGGGGTTGAGTGCCGGGTCCAGTACAGCCGGGATGATCGGCAAGGATGGCTAACCCTGCCCGGATGATGGGGATCAGGAGCAGCATGTTGAAGAAATGCTGCCACCCGATCCAGGGAGGGAACCCTGCCCGGGCTTCGGCTCCGGGCGGAACAACCCGGCCTGGATATTCCCTGATGAACTCCGCGACTGTGGGGACACTACGCAGTCCCTTGGCGAGGGCCACGGCGGTGATCAGCAGCACGAAGCCGATCGGCAGCAACCACAGCAGGTTGAACCATTTGCTGTTCCCTATGCGCACCCGCGGCGCCACCCCGTATTGCGCGGGGGCGGAGCCGGCCCATGAGTCATCGACGACGGTGTTCGCTTCCGTTGAGAGTTCCTCTCGGAAGCTGGCCGGCGTCCTCGGGCCTGTGGCGGAGACAGCGGCTCACAACCGTCCGGGTTGTCCTGATTATCCTCGCGTGCCACGATGTGCCTTCGATCATTGATGCCCCTGCAGTTCCGGGAACGCCTGATTCCTGATCCCCAGATTACGCTTCCGCCGCGGACTGGCCCTCTAGGGCTCCGACCAGGGTTCGGGCGGCCGCAGTGATGTGCCGTGCAGAGATGCCGGCCGCATCGAGCAACTCCGCGGGTTTGCCGGAGGTGGGCAGTCCTTTGACGGCCAGTAGGGTGATGTGCAGGTTGGGAGTGTCCGTTCCGGCGAGGGCCTCAAGCACGGCTGAGCCGATGCCGCCCTGAGGGTAGTGGTCTTCGGCTACGACGATGTGGCCTCCGGTATCCAGACAGGTCCGGCGTAGGGTGTCCGTGTCGATGGGCTTGATGGAATAGAGGTCGATGACGCGGGCTTTGATTCCGGCCTCGGCGAGTTGCCCGGCGGCGGAGAGACATTCGTGCAGTGTCACCCCGGCGCCGATGAGAGCCACGACGTCGTCGGGGCCGGCATTGTGGACTTTGCACCCGCCTATCGGGAATTCCTCCTCCGGGCCGTAGATCACCGGGTACGCTCCGCGGGTGGCACGCAGGTAGGAGATTCCGGTGGTGTCGGCCATGGTCTGCACGAGCCGGGCGGTGGAGGGTGCATCAGAGGGGTACAGCACTGTGGAGGTGTGCACGGCGCGCATGGCGGCGATGTCCTCCAACGCCATTTGGGAGGGTCCGTCCTGGCCGATTTCGACGCCAGCGTGGGTGCCCACGAGCCGGATGCTGACCTCGGATACTCCTGCCATCCGGATGAAGTCGTAGGGCCGGGAGATGAGGAAGGCGGCGAAGCTGGAGGCGAACGCGACGTAGCCGCGGACGGAGAGTCCGACGGTGGAGGCGACGAGTTGTTGTTCTGCGATGAACATTTCGAAGAAGCGTTCCGGGGCGGTCTCTTTGAATTCCCCGGCGTGGGTTGAGTTCCCGACTTCACCGTCCAGGACGACGACTTCGGGGCGGACTGCCATAGCGGCGATCGCGGCCCCGAAGGCCACCCGGGTTGCCACCTGATCGCCTACCTCCCAGCGGGGCAGGGTGATGGCGGCCTGCGGGTCGGGCGTGATGGCGGGCGTGCCGGGTTCGGGCATGCTGGTCGTGATCTGCAGATGGGTGGGTCCGCCCAGGGCAGCCACGGCACGCTCGGCCATCTCCTCAGGGAGCGCCTTGCCGTGCCAGCCGTTTTTGTCCTCCACCTCGAGCACACCCTTGCCCTTGATGGTCTTGGCCAAAATGACCGTGGGCTGGTCCGGATCAGAGCGCGCCCGTGTCAGGGCGTGGTCGATTGCGGTGATGTCGTGACCGTCGATGATGATGGCGTGGGCACCGAAGGCCTTAACCCGCCCGGCGTAGCCGTGCATGTCCCATTGAAGTTCGGTAGGCCCGTCCTGGCCCAGCCGGTTGACATCGACAATGGCGGTGAGATTGCCGAGCTTGTAATAGGCTGCCTTGTCCAAGGCTTCCCAGATTGAGCCTTCGGCCAGTTCACTGTCTCCGCACAGCACCCACGTGTGGTAGGTGAGCTCGTCCAGATACCGTCCCGCCAGGGATACTCCGACGGCGTCCGGAAGTCCCTGTCCCAGCGATCCGGTCGCCACATCCACCCAAGGCAGGAGGGGGGTGGGGTGGCCTTCGAGCCGGGCCCCGAACTGCCGGTAGGTATTTACCAGTTCCTCCTCGCCGACCATACCGGCCGCCCTATACATGGAATACAGCAGAGGAGAGGCATGGCCCTTGGAGAAGATGAGGTGGTCATTGTTGGGCAGCGCCGGCTGGTCCCAGTCGTAGCGGAGGTGCCGTTCGAGCAGGACGGCCATCAGGTCCGCCGCGGACAGTGACGAGGTCGGGTGACCGGATCCGGCCCGGGTGCTGCACCGGATCGAGTCCACCCGCAGCTGATTTGCCAGGGTCTCGATAAGACCCGCTTGTCCGGTGTTCATGGGTGCCGGCCTCACGTCCTGATAATCGGTCATCTCAGTGCCTTCCGAGGCTGTTGGTTCTTCTTGCCCGGCCCTTATCCCTGCCAGGGCCGTCCGTTCCGGGGTTCCGGAAGGTGCCAGCTGGCCGGGGCGATGAGCCGATCAGCCTCGGCCGGACCCCAGGATCCCTGCCGGTAGGGCAGTGGCCGGGGCGGGTGCGCCAGCAGTGGGCGGAAATTTCCCAAAGGCGTTCTATTCCGCCAGCCTGGGTGAACGTGGTGTGGTCCCCGGTCATGGCGTCGTGGAGCAGGCGTTCGTAGCCCAGGAGCCCATGGGCGGCGGCGAAAGAGTCCGCGTAGTGGAAGTTCAGGGACGCGTCATCGAGTCTGGTGTCCGCCCCGGGCGCCTTGGTGCGAAAGCTGATCGTGATCGACCCGGGGTCGGAGAGCTCGAAAATCAGCTCGTTGGGCGCCTCCCTGCCCGAGGTACCGTCGGCCGGGCCGAAGAGGTCCTGCGGGGCTTTCGTGAAGGTCAGGGTGATGGTGTGCCGGCTTTGCGCCATCGCTTTTCCGGTGCGCAGGTGGAAAGGCACCCCGGCCCAGCGGGGGTTGTCGATCTCCACGGTGAGGGCGGCGAAGGTCTCCACCGTGGAGTCCGTTGCCACGCCGGGTTCGGTGGTGTAGCCCTCGTACTGGCCCAGCACCGTCCGATCCGGGTCAAGGGGATTCAGCGCCTGGAAGACGCGTTCGGCCTGTTCGTGCAGGGATGCGGCGTCCAGGCGTTCGGGTGCTTCCATCGCGAGGAAGCCAAGCAGGTGAAATAGATTGGTCACAACCATGTCCCTGAAGGCCCCGGTTTGTTCGTAAAAATCGGCCCGGTCTTCAATGCTGAGCCGTTCCGGCACATCGATCTGGACGTGGTCGATATGATCGGCGTTCCAGACCGACTCAAACAGGCCATTGCCGAAGCGGAACGCGAGGATATTCTGGACTGCTTCCTTGCCCAGGAAGTGATCGATCCGGTAGATCCGGTTTTCATCGAACACGGTGCGCAACTCCCGGTTCAGGGCCTTTGCGGAGGCCAAATCGTGGCCGAAGGGTTTCTCGATGACCAGTTTTGCGCCTGTGCCCAGGCCCGTAGCTCCGAGCATCCGGACCGTCGCAACGAAGGCATCCGGCGGGACGGCCAGGTAGATCAGGCGCTGAACCTGCCCTTCCAGGTCCTGCTCGGCCCTGGCGACGGCGTCCAGCAGTGCATGTGGCTCCGTGGGGGTAGCCGGGGCGAAGTCCAGATTGACCGCGAATGGCTCCCAGCTCCCGGCACGGTGCCCGGTCCGCCCGTAGTTGTCGACGGCGGCGCGCACATGGGCGCGGAAACCATCGGTGCCCGGCGCGTAATCCGGGAGGCCGGAGCCGATGATGCGGTAATGGGCTGGCATCATGCCCGCGGCGGCCAGGTGGAACAGGCCTGGGAACAGTTTGCGTTTGGCCAGATCCCCGGTGGCGCCGAAGAGGATCAGCAGCTGGTCCTCCGGGAGCGCGGATTGGACAGCCCAGGAGCCCGGGCCTGCCGCGGTCACGCTGTGACCTCCATGCCTTCCAGCGGCAGCCCCCCGGTCAGGGAAGTGACAACACAGTCCGCGCCGGCCCTGCGGGTCTGGTCGGCGGTGAAGTGGAGGCTGGCGACGCCCAAGCAGGCGATTCCCGCGGCATGGGCGGCCGGCACGTCGGGCGGGTTGTCGCCGCCTACGACGGCCCGGGCGGCGGTGACAGGTTGGCCATAGGCCAGGGCGGCACGCCGCAGTGCCATCCTGGTCAGCTCGCCCCGGTAGGTAGAGTCCGATCCGTATCCGCCGAAGGAGAAGAAACGGAGCTTGGAAGGGAAAGCAGCCATTGAAACCTCGATCACAGATGTGGAACTCTGGTCAGCTTCTGTGCGTCAGCTTACTCTCGGGCGCTGGTACTGGCGCAATGCCCTCAGATTGACTCATCCTCTTGACTTTCCGCCCGCTTCTTCGGCACCGGAACCATGCCCTTGACAGTGCCGGGACGTGGAGTGGGGGTGAAGTCACTGCCATCGACGTGAAGGCCACTGGCCCCAGCTCGGGCGTGCGTCGCAGTTCCACGTCTGCCATTCGGTTCAGGGTCCGCTCAGTGAGCATGCGGTGGTGGTCGCTCAGGATCGCACAACAAGGATCGGCCAAAATACGCGATCCCGAGCCTGCGTCAGTTACGGGCGGGGGTGCTGCGTTTGCGGAAGGTGCCGGCGATGGAGAGTTTGCTTGAGTATTGGATGGATCCGTAGCGGAAGAGGTGGACGGCGAGGCGGAGGATGAGGATTCCGATGATGAAGAGTTCGGCGATGACGATGGTTGCCTCTACGGGTGAGAGGGTGCCGAAGCCGTTGCGGAGCATGGCGGTGACGGGAGCGGAGAGCGGAAAGTAGGTGAAGATCTGGACGATGGGGGCGCGCGGGTCCGAGACGCTGAGGGTCATGGCGTAGAAGGGGACGAAGATTAGCGCCATCAGGGGTCCGACGACTGTGCCGGCGTCTTTGGCGGTGGGCATGACCGCGCCGATCGCGACGAGGACGCCGGTGAAGATGGTGAATCCGCCCAGGAGCAGCAGTGCCCCGACGATCATGGTGCCCGGGTCGAAGCTGAGGGTCGACAGGTCCAGGTCGGGCATGGCCAGTTTGTCGCGGAAGAAGGCGTAGCCGACGGCGATGGGTGTGAGGAAGAACAGGATCTGGACGAGGCCGACCATGAACAGGGCGATGATTTTGCCGCGACTGAACGCATGCCAACGTCCGGTAGGTCATAGGCGGCCGACCGAAAGCTGGCCGCCAGGCATTCGTAGTTTCAGGGCCATAGGGCTCTTACCGTTACTCTTGCCCGGACATAGGTATTGATATGCCGCAGCGGGTTCCCCCCCCGATGGGCGGGTGCGGTGATGGTTGGCCCGGGTGCCGTTGGAACTCGCCCGGGCCGCCTCCGCACCGCGGGTGCGTGATGGGGCGGGAAGTCCGGGGTGCGCCGGTGGGCTTTGAACCATCGTCCCGCGGATTAGGAGTTCACTGATCTGCCAACCGAGCTACGGGTGGGGAGGTTGCCCGCCGGGTGCTCGTTCCTTGTGTGGGTGCGGCGTCGGCTGCGTTGTTTAGGGGGCGCTGTCGTTTGCACGGTTCCGTGTCGCCCTGGGACGGTAACGGACCGCTCCCGCTCTCCCCGGAAGACCAGGCATGCCTCAAACCGTGGCTGACTCAAACACCGGTGGGTCACCCGGTGCTGCTGGCCACGCCCTCCCTCTGGAATCGGCGAGGCAAAGAATGCGCCGCGCCTCGGGTGAGCGGCCGGCCGGCTTCTCACCCGGGCTGCTGGCAGGGTAGTCAGTGACCAGCAGTGCCGTTTACAGCGGCACCGAATATTGCGTCAGTCTGGGGTTTCACTACGGCGCTCCCGGCCTGTCCTGCGGGGTGCAGGTGCCGGACTATTCCTGTTTATCTTTATCTGTCCCGGTGCCGGTGCCGGAGCCGGAGCCGGTGCCCGTATCGGTGTTGGTCTTGGTGCGCGGTTTGCGGCCGGGATCCACGGAACCGCTCGCTCCGTAGTTGCCCTCTGGATACTGACCGATTTCGGATTCAGCGGTGCGGCCCGGGGTCGATCCGGCGTCGCCGAAGTTGGCTTCCACGTAGCGTCCCGATTCCTTGGCCTTGTCTCCGAGGGGTTCGGGCAGTCCGCCTTCGCTGCCGGCCGCCCCGTAGTCCCCTTCGATGTATTGGCCTTCCTCGTCGTCCGCATGGCGGCCGCTTTGCGCTCCGGCCTTGCCGTAGTTGCCTTCGACGTACCGGCCGCGCAGGTCTGGTTCTTCCGGCTTTTTCTCCGGGCCTGGCTCATCCGGGGTGTCTTCGATGCTGCTGTTGTCGGTCATGTTGGTGCCTTTCCCGAACCGAAATCCGCGTCTTTGCGGCGCATTTAAGTCTGGCGAGGGCCCGCGCTCCTCGACAGAATCCGCCTCCGCGCCTGCCGGGACGGGACGGCAGGGGCGGGCGTAGGTGCTGCCCACGGCGGATAGATCTTAGACCGTTGCCTACGGACACTATCGGCGTAGCATAAATGTACTGGGGTTGTCAAATGTCGGTTGGTAGATCAGATAACTCGAGGAGGCACTCGCGATGAGCGATATCAGTCCACTCAGAAATGCAGTCCGTCATGGCAGCGGCCTTAAGCAGCTGGGCGGCACTTGGGGTGAACTTCTTGCAGAGTTTCTCGGCACATTTGTGCTGATCTCTATCGGCGACGGCGTTGTGGCCATGGCAGTCGCCGCTTTGCCGGGATCCGGCCGGGCCGCTACATCGACGACGATCTTCATGGGGCCGCCGGAGACTGGCTGTTGATTACCTGGGGATGGGCCCTGGCGGTGACGATGGCCATCTATGTGGCCGGTGGCGTCAGCGGCGCACACATCAATCCGGCAGTGACCCTGGCGTTCGCGGTCCGGCGTAAATTTCCCTGGGGCAAAGTGGGGCCGTATATCGTCGCACAGGTTCTGGGCGCCTTCGCCGGCGCCGCGATGGTGTACCTGCTGTATCACGACGCCATCGATGCCTATAACCAGGCCGTCGGGACCGGGCGTGCAGATCCGAAGGGGCTTGCCAGCTTCTCCATTTTCGCCACCTTCCCGGCACCCTACTTCAACGGCAGCCCCGTGGGGCCGCTGATCGACCAGATTGTCGGCACGGCCTTCCTCCTCATGTTCGTGGTGGCCATCATCGACATGCGCAATACCGCGGTCCAGGCGAACCTGGGTCCGTTCATGATCGGGCTGGCCGTGGCAGCCATCGGCATGTCGATCGGCGCGAACGCCGGCTATGCCATCAACCCGGCCCGTGACTTCGGGCCACGGCTGTTTGCCTGGCTGGTCGGATGGGGGGCAGACGGCGCTGCCGGGCACCGTGGACGGGGCCTTCAGCTGGTATTTCTGGGTGCCGATCGTCGGGCCCTTCATCGGCGCCGTGATCGGCGTGCTGATCTACGACTGGTTTATCGGCGACGTCCTGCATGCACGCATCAGGCTGCAGGAATCCACGCCTCCGGGCCGGGTAGGCGGAGAGACACCTCCGGCGACCGAAACGAAAAGGACGGCCGAAACATAGGCGATTAAGGATCCTCAGAGATGGGCGTCGCAGGGAGATTTGCTCCTCCGATTCAGAGGCGCTGGCTCGGCCCGGGCGTGGCGGGCGTGCAACCACAATGGCAGGCCATTTTCATCAGGTTCGAATACTCCGGACTGGCGGATACCCACTCCTCGGTCTGCGCAGCGTTTCCGTCAGCTTCTTGAGTATCTGTCCGTGCCAGCCGCCGTTCATGATGCGGTGAGCTATCACGTGACTGGGCTCCTTCGGGTCGAACCCTTCGTGAATGAGGATCAGCCGCGTGCCGGCGCCTTCGGGAATCAGAGACCACGTCACCGCGCTGTTCAGGTCGTTGCCTGCTCTGCGGGTCTTTCATGCGGCTTCCACTAATGGTCACTGGGGATGGCGTGGGTCGGGCTTATTTTGCAATTCTGCCAACGATCTGGCGGGCCACCAGTCGGTCGATTCCTGGCAGATGGGTTGCCCGTATGGTCCACCGGCGCAGGAGGCGCTGGGTCCGGTTCGCGGGGAGGAATGGTGACGCGGTGCGTCTCCCTGCGGCCTGGGCCTCCTCGACCACGGGTCGCCAGCGTCGCTCGAATTCGGCGAGGGCCGGGCTGATCCTCTCAGGTGAAGCGACGGGTCCCAGAACATCTCCCAGTAGCGCGGCACCGGCGATGGCGAGCGAGCCGCCCTGACCCGCGAGGAGCGATACGGCCCCGCAGGCGTCCCCCACGAGGACGGTCCGCCCCCTCTGCCAGCCCGGCATGACGATCTGTGCGACGACATCGTCGTAGGGATGCTCGGGGCACAATTCCAGCAGCCGGTCGACCGCGTGGCCGAGTCCGGCGAACTCGCGGCGCAGCCGCTCCCGCGGACTCCCGGAACGCAGGTGCCGTGGGGCGCCTGTGGCGTCCCGGTAGACCATGAATGCCGCCACCTCGTCCGAGCGGAGGCCGTAGAGCCCGGCCATCCGGTCGATGCTGTCGGTGAGGACGAACCGGTTCCGGAAACGGGCATTCAGGATCGGTTCGGTCACGATGAAGGCGGCAGCACGCATGCCCAGGGGGCGCAGGTACTCCTCTTCGGGACCGAAGACCCGGGCGCGCACTCCGGAATGGATGCCATCAGCGCCCAGGAGGACGTCCGCGGCGAACGTCACGTCCGGCGAGCCATCGACGGCGACCCGCACGCCGTCGTCATCACTCCATACCTGGGATACCGGCGCCCCGTAGTGGACCCGCACCCGGCCGGAGGCCACGTCCTCGAGCGCAGCGAGGGCGGCGCACTCCATGTCGGGGCGCAACAGGCTCAGGACCTTCCCGCCGGCAAGCCGGGAGAACCGGTCGTAGTCGAGGCTGGACGTGGGGCGTCCTGCCTTATCGACATACTCGGCTGCCTCGACATGGTAAGCTACCGCTGCGAGCCGCGGGTAGAGCCCGATCCTCTCCGCCGCCTCCACTCCCGGACCAAAGAAGTCCATCATGTAGCCATCGGGGCGCGGAGCGGCAGATTTCTCGAGGAGCACGACGTCCCAGCCGGCCAAACCGAGCTGACGGGCCGCGACGAGGCCCGCTATGCCCGCCCCGACAACCGCGGCCTTCATGTCCCGCCTCGAACGATCGTGGGCGTGTCTGATATTCGGCGCGTTGACAGGCCGCGAGGTGGCGCGTATTCCTGAGTGCAGAGCAAGGAGGTCTCCTTATGGCCACCGTAAGCGTGCGCTACATCGTCGATGATGTCGATACAGCCATCAATTTTTACCGCGAACATTTGGCATTCACGCTCGTCATGCATCCGGCCCCGCCTTTTGCCATGCTCGAGCGCGGTGATTTGCGGCTGCTGCTCAGCGCTCCGAGCGGCCAGGGCGGAGGAGGGCAGAGCATGCCCGACGGCACCAGGCCCGCGCCGGGCGGGTGGAATCGATTCGCGCTGGAAGTATCTGACCTCGCGGCAACCGTGCGGACCCTCCGCGATGCAGGCGTGCAGTTCCGCAATGACATCGTGACGGGCATGGGCGGAAAACAGGTCCTGATCGAAGACCCCTCGGGCAATCCGATCGAACTATTCGAACCGACGATTCCCGAGGCGCGGCTCGCGACATCCTGATCCCAGAGGCGGTGGGCCCACACAGTCACAGTCGTGCCCTTCGTCCGAAGGGAATGAGGCATCAAGTCTTGAGGCCTACGCCGGGCATGCAGGACACGGGGTCCCGAACGTCAGCAACCGTTGCTGCCAGCAGACGGCAGTTGGCTCCATGAGGGTCGCCGGGGGCGCGCCGGAACCCTGGTCGGGCGGCCTGTGAACGCCGCCCCGGCCGCACTCCCGGCACATGGGAAAGCCCTTCGAGGCAGGGGCTTTCGCGGTTACCGATAGACGTTGGGGAGGGACGCAAGCCCACTCGCGAAGCGGGTCATTCTTATCAAAGACAAATTTCAACCGCGATCCGAGGATCGAAGTGTCCCTACTGCGCTGGTCGACGGGTGTGGCCAGGCTTCAACGACATGGCGACCCGCCGACCAGATTTGGCAGCGGACTGGGACGAGCAGTTGAACGGCGGTGTTAAAGCATCAGAAGTGTCGGCAACTTCCGTGAGGCAGTACGCATGGAAGAACCCTACCGGCGGACCCCCCCGATTTCAGTCCCCCTATATCCGTGGACGCCGAGGCTAGGCGCCTCCGCCGCAGGTTGGTTTGGAGTGCCGTCTAGCCATGCATCTTCGCCCAACTACGACATGCAACCACATCCAACTAAGTGAGAAGGAACCAAGACTTTTTCGCGCGCCGGGTCGATCCGCACCAACTTCGGTGAAGGAACGCCACGCGCCTGTCGCAAGAGACCTGCCTAGCTGGTGGCCTCAGTTGAGCGCGAAAATATCAACTGGCTCGGGAACCGTCAACAAAAAAGGGCTTGAAATGGGGCCTGTGGCGGGGCGATAGTCGGAACAACAGGTTATGCAGAAGCCTTTTGGAACAAATAAGGTCGACAGGTCCGGGACCCGGCCTGTCATCCTCCTGGAGACCGAACATGCGGATCGGACTTGTTGCGGGGCCGTGGATTCCGGTTCCACCCGTCGGCTACGGCGGGACAGAGAGGATTATTGACTCCCTCGCGCGGGGTTTCATCGCAGCGGGGCACGAGGTGTTGTTGGCCGCAGCCTCGGACAGCACTTGTCCTGCGCCCCTGGTACCGGCTATGCGGCCCGCGGAACCGGAGCAACTCGGGTTCACGCTGTCAGAGCTCAGTCACGTGATCAGGGCCTACGACGGACTGCAGGGTGTGGACATCATTCACGACCACACGCTGGCCGGCCCGCTGGTGGCCCGGGCAGTGGCTCCCGCTCCGGTGGCGACGACCATTCACGGCCCGCTCACCCAGGCTTCGGCTGATTTGTACCGTGCCATGGCGGCCAGCACTGCCATCATCGGAATTTCACGTGATCAGACCTCCCGGGCCCCCGACGTCCCGGTCACCCGGGTAATCCATCATGGAATGGACGTCGCGGCCGTGCCGATCGGCTCCGGGAGGGGCGGCTATGTCTGCTTTGTTGGCAGAATGTGTCCGGACAAGGGGGTGCTGGAGGCAATCCACATCGCTCGCACGGCAGGCATTCCGCTGCGCATTGCAGCCAAAATGCGCGCACCTCAAGAGATCCAGTACTTCCGCTCAGTGATCGAGCCGCTCCTGGGCTCGAACGCGGAATTCCTCGGTGAGCTGGGGGACACGGACAAGTACCGGCTCATGGGTGAAGCGATGGCACTCCTGAATCCCATCCAATGGTCCGAGCCGTTCGGACTGGTGATGATCGAATCCCTTTCCACAGGAACCCCCGTGGTGGGCACACCGATTGGATCCGCGCCCGAGATCGTGGACCACGGCAAAACCGGGTACCTGGGCCCCACTGAACAGCTCCATGGCCTCCTGCCTCTGGCCGCAGCGCTGGACCGGTCGCTCTGCAGGGACCGTGCACTCAAGCTTTTCAGCACCGAGAGGATGGTGGCCAACCACCTGGACCTGTACGCAAAACTTGTGGAAAAGAGTCAGGTTCCAAGGGTTCCGGACGGCTCCCACGTGCAGCAGAATCGAGTAGGGAGGACCGTTATCGGGGCGCCGGAATCGCGCCCAATCTCCACCCAGCGGCAATGAGGAAGGAGCGCATCCATGACTGCATGGAATGCCAACACCGAAGCCGAAATCGCCGGTGCCGACGCCGTTACGCTGCTGGAGGGATCCTCCTTCTGCATTTCTGCCGTCAGCGGCGACATCAGTCCTGACGGCGGAACCAACGGCGCATTTTACCAGGACACCCGGATCGTGTCCCGCTGGATCCTCCGCATTAACGGCGCACTCCGTGAGCCGCTGGTGGCGCAGCGGCCCGACACCTTCGAAGCCACCTTCGTGGGCCGCGCCTCGTGGCCCGATGGCAAGTTCGACAGCCCGCTCATCGTCAGGCAGGAACGCCATGTCGGGCCAGGCCTTCGCGACGACATCACCCTGGAGAATTATTCCGCGGAGGCAGTCGATTGTGACATCGAAATTCTTGTGGACGCCGATCAGGCGGATCTTTTCGAAGTCAAAGGTGGCCGCCAACCCAACGGCGCCGCCGTCAGCCGAAGCGTCCGGGACGAAAGGCTGCTGGTCGAAGCGGTCCGCAACGGACAGCGGCGTGGCTCCGCCATCCGGGCGGCGGGCGCCGAAATCACCGTAGACGGCCTGCGCTTCCGTGCGACCATTGCGGCAAGGGGCAAATGGTCCACCAGCGTTATCGTCGTTCCGCTCATCAACGATGTGGCTCCCAAAGAGCCCTTCACCGAGGCGGGGGTGCCCCGGCAACGGACGGGCGTGCAGCGTCACCTGGCGTGGGGGGAAAGCGTCCCTCGCATCTCCGTGGCGGACCACGGCGTCGAGGCAACCCTGCAGCGCAGCCAGACTGATCTGGGGTCGCTGCGGATATTCGACGCCGAGAACCCCGGTCGTGTGGCCGTGGCCGCCGGTGCGCCGTGGTTCATGGCGCTGTTCGGCCGCGACTCGCTCCTGTCCTCCTACATGGCTCTCCTGATCGATCCCACTCTGGCTGCCGGTACGCTCCAGACCCTGGCTGATATCCAGGGCACCAAAGTCGACGCGGACTCTGAGGAACAGCCCGGTCGCATTCCGCACGAAGTACGGTTCGGAGTCACTGCCGGCCTGTCCCTGGGAGGGACTGCCTATTACGGGACAGCTGATGCCACGCCGCTGTTTGTCAGCCTGTTGGGCGAGCTCAGCCGCTGGGGCCTTTCGGGCGACATCATCGATTCGCTGATGCCGAATGCGGACCGCGCCCTGGCATGGATTGAGCTGTACGGCGACCGCGATGGCGACGGCCTCGTGGAATATCTTCGCCCCAACATCCACGGACTCCTCAACCAAGGCTGGAAGGACTCGTGGGACGGAATCAATTTCGCGGATGGGCGGATGGCCGAGCCTCCCACAGCACTGTGCGAGGTCCAGGGCTACGTGTATTCGGCGTACGTGGCTCGATCATTGCTGGCCCGAGCAAAAGGGGACTTTAGCACAGAACACCGCTGGGCGGGGCGTGCGGCCGCCCTCAAGGAGGCGTTCAACGAGAAATTCTGGCTGCCGGACAAGGGCTACTTCGCCCTCGCACTGGACAAGGACAAGAACCCGGTCGACTCCTGCACATCGAACATGGGGCACTGTCTCTGGACGGGCATCGTTGACGAGGAGAAGGCGCCGTCAGTGGTGGAACGGCTCATGTCGCCGAAGATGTTCACCGGCTGGGGGATTCGGACACTGGCCTCGGACATGGGTGCCTACAACCCGGTCAGTTATCACAATGGGTCCGTTTGGCCCCACGACACCGCCCTGGTGGCCACCGGCCTGATGCGCTACGGCTTCGTCGATGAAGCCACGAAGATCGCCAGCGGCATTCTGGACGCCGCCGGGCATTTCGACGGTCAGTTGCCGGAGCTGTTCTGTGGCTTTGACCGGTCGGAGTTCCACGGCCCGGTACCCTATCCCACCGCCTGCTCGCCGCAGGCCTGGGCAGCCGCAACGCCCATCCAGCTGGCCCGTATCCTGTTGCGGTTTGATCCAGATTTCACCCGCAACGCGGTCCATCTGGCACCGATCCTGCCGGAAAAATTCGGGGACTTCAGGGCGGAAAACGTCCTGCTTGGACCCTCGCGCATAACCATCAACGCGGCCGGCCGGGAGGGCAGCGTCGGCGGCCTCCCGCCAGGCCTGAAGCTGCTCAAGGAACCGCGGCCACCCCTGGACGAAGGTCTCGGCGGCCGGAACGGGGACTAGCCGGCGGCGCAGCCATCCGGGCCGCAAGCGTCTGCGGTTCCGTCGGCGTCTCCGCTGCCGGCGGAGCTGACCATCTGCAACGGCCGGCTGTCATCCCACGCCTGTTCGAGGGCCGCCGCGAATGTTTCGGCGGGCTGGGCGCCGGAGAGCCCGAACTTACGATCGATGACGAAAAACGGGACGCCGGTGATGCCAAGCGCACGGCCCTCCTCGAAGTCCCTGCGGACGTCGTCGGCGTACTTGTCCGTTGTGAACAGTTCATCCAACTCGGCGGCGCCGATCCCCAGGCCCAGTCCCAGCGAGGTGAGATACTCCCGGCTGCCGATGTCCAAGCCCCGCTCGAAGTGGTCGCTGAGCAGGCGCTCCTTTGCGGCGTCCTGCTGGCCGTGCGCCGCGGCGAGATGGATCAGCCGGTGGGCGGTGAAGCTGTTGGCGACCACGACGTCGTCGAAGCGGTAGGTGAGACCTTCGCCGCTGGCCTGCTCGGTCACATGCGCGAACATCCCGGCGACCTGTGCGGGGGCCATGCCCTTGAGGGTGCTCAGGTAGTCCAGCTCGGTGCCGTCATAGTGCTCCGGCAGCGATGGATCGAGCTGGTAACTGCGCCACTTGACCTCCACGGAATCCCGGTGCGGGAAGGCCGCCAGTGCAGTCTCAAAGCGGCGTTTTCCGATATAGCACCAGGGGCAGGCCACGTCGGACCAGATCTCAATCTTCATGCTCGCCACAACCCCGACGGCGCCGGCTCCATTCCCCGGCTGAATGTCTGCTTGGTCACGGGGTGAGCGGGCGCTCCATGACGAAGTCGTGCTCCACGGTGCTGCCGAGGGTAAAGGACTTGGTGCCGACCTTGCGGAAGCCGGATTTTTCGTAGAAGCGGATGGCGCGGGCGTTCTGGTCGTTCACCCCGAGCCAGAGCCCCCGTGCGCCGGCAGCAGCGGCCGCGCTGATGCTGGCGTGCATCAGTTCGGCGGCAGCGCCCAGACCGTGGTGATCGGGGTGGACGTAGCATTTGCTGAGCTCCGTTGAGGGCAGCATGGTCAGGACCGCTGCCACGCCCGGATCCTGGGCCGGCCGCGCGGCCAGCAGGCTGTAGCCACAAAGCTCGCCGACAGCGTCAATGACGAGTACGGTGACGGCAGGATCGCCGAGGTAGCTGACGAAGTTTGCCTCGCTGAGCGTGTTCGCGAGGTGCGCGGCGATGTCTGCCGGTGATGTGCTGGGCGGGCAGGCCAGCGGGAAGGTGACGGCCGCCAGCGCGGCCAGCCGGCCGGCGTCGTCCCTGTCCGCCTTCCGGATTACGTGCGTCATGGTAGTGTCTCCCGGCCGGTGGTGAGGTACTTGTCCAGAAGCGCCGTCAAACGGGGCCTCAGACGGCGTTAGCTTGTCAGAAACTCTAGTCGTTTGGAGGCATCCGTGCCCTTCAGCGCGCTCACAGGCTGCGCAGGAACGCTAGCCCTCGTTCAGCCAGTTGGTCTTGGCTGGGCGCCAGGGGCCGCCAGATCGACGCCGCGATGGAAATGGCAGCATTGTCCGCCGTGAAACTTTCAATATTCAGCGGACCCCCGTAGCCAACTTCATCTAGGACTCGCAGGAACCCTTTCCAATCGGTCTGGTCGCCGCCGGGTGCGCCGCGGTCGTTGCCGGAGACCTGCACGTGAACCAGATGTTCTCCGGCGGCCCGGACTGCCGCCGCCACGGAACGCTCCTCGATGTGAAGGTGGTAACTGTCCAGCGCGAGGCCGACGCCGTTGCCGAGCAGCGGCCCCAGCGCTTCAAGTGCCTGGTCCACCGTGTTAATCAGCGACGTTTCGTACCTGTTCAGCGGTTCGATGCCCAACACCACGCCCGCTTCCTGGGCCCGGGCCGCGACCGGGTGGAGGTTTCGGCGCAGCTCCGCGTAGGCGTCGCGTCGCTGCTCGTGCGACATCCGCCAGACTCGACCGGTTTGGGCGTAGAAGGGTCCGCAGACTGTGGGTGAGCCGATGCTGCTGGCCATGGTGATGCAGGCTGACAGGTAGGCCTGGGTCCTTTCCACGGAAGCCTGATCCGCGGCTACGAGGTCCCGCCCCGGTGCCATGGCCCCCACCACGAACGGTTGGAGCCCGTTTCCTGCGAGGGATTCCCGCACCGCTGCGGGCGTGAAGTCGCCCTCGTTTTCCAGCGGGAGTTCGACGGCGTCAAACCCCATGGCGGCGATTTTCGCGAGTAGTCCGGGGAGGATGGAGTCGGTCAAGGGGGATTCCCAGACCCAGGTGCTGATTCCGGTCAGACGCTCCAAGCTCTCTCCTTCCGTCTGTTTGTCCTGCCGACCGTTCCAGACGCGGCGGTCCCGCGGGGAGGGGGTTCCGCGCGACCGCCGGGCCGCGTCAGGGAATCTGCCGTTGCTGCCAGACCTCCGGGTAGCCGGCCAGGTCCTCACCGCCGAACTTGGCGTAGTGCCCGCTGGGCATGCCCTGGTTGCGCTGCAGCCACTGGTCCAGTTCGTCCGCGAGGATGGGCTTTTGCGGCAGAACCCATTCGGTCGGAATCGGTTCGCCTTTGAAGATCTTTTCCAGTGCCAGCAGCGGGGTGCGCCATTGGAAGTTCGAATAGACCGGGGCCATGGCGTCGATTCCGGTTTGCTTCCACTTGGTCAGGAAGCTCATCTCATCCTCGCCGGTCATCACGGGCAGCTTCTTGCCTGCATCCTCGAAGGCCTCGAGGGCAGCCACCGCACCGTCTCCGGCGTCCATCCAAACGCCCTTGACGTCGCCCGTGGCCAGTTCATCGGAGATGATCTTCTTGATCTCGGTGGGGTCGGCGTTGGTGAAGTAGTCCTTGGCTTGGATTCCCTTTTCCTCGAAGATCTTCTTGGCCGCCGCCCAGCGGTGCTCCAGGACATCCACGCCCGGGAGGATGCGAAGGGCAACAACCTTGTCCCCGGACTGAAGCTTGTCACTGATGAAAGTGGCGGTGTCGATGCCCCAGGCGAATCCGCCGATCGGATGGATGAATGTGGTGGCGCAGTCGGTCTGCACACCGCGGTCAAACACCACCACGGGCTTGCCTGTCTGGCAGGCACGTTCGACGGCCTGCGTGAGGGCGGCCGTGGAATTGGGTGAAATAACGAACGCATCGCACTTGCCTTCGGCGATGAAATAGTCGATGTCCGCAATTTGGGTGTTGTCATTGTCCTTGGCATCCCTGGTTTCCATTTCGGAAATGACCCCGGTGCCCTGGAGTGCCTTGAGTTGCTGGTTCATGGTGATCCAGCCGGTTTGCCGCCAGGGGTTGGAGATGGAGGCGTTGGCGAAGCAGACCTTGTGTGCTCCAGGGGCCTTGAACTTGGATGTGTCCGTCATGGGGCCCGCGATGTACTGCAGGTAGGGCTGCTCCGGGTTCCCTTCAAAGGTTGCCGAGCGTTGCTGGTTCTGGGTGTCGTAGAGCGTCTGGTCAAACCAGTCTTTGCTTGCCGGACTGGATGCCGCCGCAGAGCCGGTGCCGGTCCCCGACGTTTGGGTGACGGATGGGTCGGTGGTGGTACATGCGGTCAGGGCCACCAGCGGCAATGTTGCGGCAAGGGCGATCGCGCGGACATGGTTATTGCGCATCAGACTCTTTCTCCTCCTTGTTCGATGCCCTCGGCGGGCGTGGGTGCTGCAGCCAACTGGTGCTGTTCGTCGTGGGCAGCGGGACTGGCTCCCTTGCGCTTGCGCTGCCACGACCTGGATGCTGCGGCCACAGCGATGATGATGATTGCTCCTTGGACGGTGTCCCGCCACGTCGCCTGGACACCCATGAAATTCAGGAGGGTGAACAGCGACTCGAGGGCAAACGCCCCGGCCGCGGCGGACAGGACCCAGCCGCGTCCGCCGCCCAGCACAACGCCCCCGAGGACGACGGCGGTGATCGCCGTGAACTCGTACCCGCGCCCCACCGACGGGTGCACGCCCGCATAACCCACGAGCAGGATGCCGGCCACGGTGGCCGACAGCGAGGACATGATGAAGGCACGCGTCCGAACCCACCAGACGCGGGAGCCTGCCAGTGCGGCAGCCGCAGGATTGTCGCCGATCCCGATAAGCATGCGGCCGTACGGCCGGCGCATCAGAACGAACGCCGCGACCGCCACCGCTGTCAGGATAATGACCGGGTAGGGAATGATGTCCAGGACCGGAACGTCCTGGATGCCGCCGCGCCCGATCTGCCGGAAGCTGTCCGCAGGGTTCCCCTGGGCCGCGCCGCCGGTCCAGTAAAGGACCAGCCCGAGCAGCGCCAGCATCATGCCCAGCGTGACAATGAAACTCGGGACTTGCAGCAGGGTGGTGATCAGTCCGTTCACCAGCCCGATGAATGCACCCAGCACAAACATCAGGACCAGCACGGGGATCACCTTGGAATCGTCCTGCCGTATCAGGTTGCCGGCAACGATGACCTGCATCGTCACGACCGATCCCATCGACAGGTCGAATTCCCCGCCGACAATGACGAAGTACTGGCCGATGGCGGCGATGGCAATGGGGGCAGTCCTGCCGACGAACCGGATGAAGGAACTCGGCTCCCCGAAGGACGGATTCAAGACGATGATGGCCGCCAGGAGGCCGATCAGCAGGAGGAAGACGGCGCCGCCGGGGGTGCGTACGGCGCGCAGGAGCCGCTCGGAGCGGCTGGCACGGTTCTGCTTGAGAACCGTGCTGCGCTCGGGGTTCAGTGCCGTAGTCATGGCCCCTCCACGGTCACAGGCTGGGCAGCGCGTGTTTCGGCGGAACCTTTAGCGGGGAACCGTTCCGGTCTGGTGACGATCCGGCGCCGGGCATAGATGGCGACGGCGGCGACGATGACTACGCCCCTGACCACGTCCTTCAGGAAGGGGTTGACCTGCATGACGGACATGATGTTGTCCAACATGGCAAAGATCAGTACGCCGCCGAGCGTGCCGGTGATGGTCCCCTTGCCCCCGGAGAGCAGCGTGCCGCCGAGCACGACCGCTGCGATGGAGAGCAGATCGTAGCCGCCCTGTGAACCTACAGTGGGACTGCCCACGCCCAGCCTGCTGGCCAGGAGCAGTCCTGCCATCCCTGCCAGGACTGAACAAATGACGTGCGCTGTAATGACTGGCACGTCAACGCGGATCCCTGACGTACGGGCCACGGCAACGTCGCCGCCGACAGCGTACAGATGGTGCCCCACGCGGGTGCGGTGCAGGAGCAGCATCGCCAGGCCGGCGCAGGCCAGCATAATGATCGTGGAGATCGGAACCGGGCCGATCCCTGTGGCCCCGACCAGACGGAACGCAAGCGGTGTCTGGCCGAAGCTGCCCTTGAAATTGGTGGCGAGGTAGCCGCTGATAATCAGGCCCACACCAAGCGTGGCGATGAATCCGTGCACGTTCAGGCGGGCGACGATGAGCCCGTTCGCGAGTCCAATGACGGCTGCCGTCCCCAACGTCAGCAAGACTGCGGACAGGACGTTGTTTGGGTTGTTGGCCATCACCCCGGCGGCGATGAGGCTGGCCAGGCTGGTGACGTAGGGGACTGACAAGTCGAGGCTGCCTGCCAGGATGACCAGTGTCTGGCCGATCGCGATGAAGCCCAAGACGCTGGTCCCGGTCAGGATGCTTGAGATATTTCCCGGGCTGAAAAAACTCCGGCCGATCGAATTCACCAGCAGCGCACCCAGGATGAGTGTCACCAGCGCCACGAGGTAGACGATCTGGGTGGAGGACAGTTGCTGGAAAAAGCCCGTTCGCTGTTTCATGCCTCTCCTTCGGGTGCCGTCCGGGCGCCGGTTCCCAGCTGGAGGATGGCTTCTTCCGATGTTCCGGCCGGCAGTTCACCGACGAGCCGGCCATCACGCATCACCAGGATCCGGTCCGACATGCCGATAACTTCCGGGAGCTCGCTGGACACCATCAGGATGGCCTTCCCCTCCGCCGCGAGCTGGCGCATCAGCCGGTAGACGGCCACCTTGGCTCCCACGTCGATGCCACGGGTGGGTTCATCCAGCAGGACGAGCCGGGGCCGGATGGCCAGCCACTTGGCGAGGACGACTTTTTGCTGGTTGCCGCCCGACAAATACTGCACCTCCTGGTCCAGGTCACGGGCGATAACCTCGAGGGAGGAGAATACGCCCGGGATTTCTGTCCTGACGGCTCCGGTGCGGCGCGGAAAAACCGACCGGATAACGCTGAGTGCGTTGTCCAGGATGGACTGGTTCAGGCTCAGGCCCTCAGCCTTGCGGTCCTCTGTGATCAGGGCCATCCGTGCCCGCACGCCTTGGCGCGGCGACTTGGGCAGCAGCTCCTTGCCGGCCATTTTCATTGTTCCGCGGGTGAACGGTGCTGCGCCAAAGATGCCATGAAGCAACTCCGTGCGTCCGGACCCTTGAAGCCCGGCCAGGCCGACAATCTCGCCGGGCCGAATGCTGAGGTTTATCCCGTCCAGCTGGCCGTTTCCGGCTCCCTGCAACTCGAGGATCGGCTCCTCCTCAACGCCGTCAGCGTCCACGTTCTCCGGGGGTAGCTTGTCCGGGAAGAACGCCGAGATGGGCCGGCCCACCATCAGCCGGACCAACCGGGCGTCGTCGAGTTCCGAGGCCGGTTTGGTGCTGACCACCTTGCCGTCCTTCAGTACGGTGATGACGTCGCAGAGGTCGAACACTTCGCGGAGGCGGTGGGAGACATAGAGGATGGCCGTTCCACGTTCACGGAGGCGTGCCACGATCTCGTAGAGAAGTTCAACTTCGGCGCCAGCCAGGGCGGCGGTGGGCTCGTCCATGGAGATGATCCGGGCGTCGTAGCTGACCGCCTTCGCGATCTCCACGACCTGCTGTTCAGCCACCGTCAGGCTCCGCACCTGCATGGTGGGCCGGATAGCGGTGATCCCCACGGACTCGAGCAGCTCCGCGGTTTTCGAATTCATCAGGGCCTTGTTCACCAGCAATCCGCGGCGCGGCTCCCGGCCCAGGTAGATGTTCTCGGCCACCGTCCGGTCGGGCAGGAGGTTGAACTCCTGGAACACGGAGGACAGCCCGGCTTCGTGGGCCTTGGTGGGGTGGCTGAAGTTAACTTCCTGTCCCTCCAGCAGCACGGTTCCGGCGTCGGGCTGGTACACCCCGGCCAGCACCTTCATGAGGGTGGACTTTCCCGCGCCGTTTTCCCCCATGAGCCCGTGCACCTGGCCCCGGTGAAGGCTCAGATGGGCGTCTTTTAACACAGGAATGCCGAAGAAACTCTTGGTCAGTCCGCGGACTTCCAGGATTGGCGGTGGCGCCGCGGGGCCGGAATCCAGCGCCCCGGAAGCAGACAAGGCATCAGGTTCTTTATGGTTGTCCATCGATGCGTCCTCCAGGAGCTAACTGTTACAGTGCGGTTCTGTCCCGTCAAGGAAGGAACGAGTGCTCACAATGCCCGCTTTTCCGCCGGATCCCTGGCGCTGAACGCGGCGTCGAAGGAGGTGTTCGACGCTGGGAAATCGTACTTCTTGAGGGCGGCGAGGGCTTCGGGGGCTCCGTGGAGCCGGTCCATGCCGGCGTCTTCCCATTCAACGGAGATGGGGCCGGTGTAGCCGATCGCAGCCAGGGCGCGGAAGGACGATTCCCAGGGCACGTCGCCGCGGCCGGCGGAGACGAAGTCCCAGCCCCGGCGCGGGTCGCCCCAGGCCAGATGCGAGCCCATCACGGTGTTGCGTCCGGTGGGGCGCAGCTTCGTGTCCTTGCAGTCCACGTGGTAGATCCGGTCCTTGAAGTCCCAGATGAAGGAGACGGGGTCGATGCCCTGCCACATGAAGTGGGACGGGTCCCAATTCAGGCCGAACGCTTCGCGGTGGCCGATCGCTTCGAGCGTGCGGACGGTGGTCCAGTAGTCGTAGGCGATCTCGGAGGGGTGGACCTCATGGGCGAAGCGGACCCCGCAGTCGTCGAAGACGTCCAGGATCGGGTTCCAGCGGTCGGCAAAGTCCTGGTAACCGGCGTCGATGACCTTTGCCGGGACGGGCGGGAACATCGCGACGTACTGCCAGATCGAGGAGCCGGTAAACCCGACGACGGTGTCGACGCCGAGGGCCCTGGCGAGCCGGGCGGTGTGCTGCAGTTCCTGTGCGGCGCGCTGGCGGACGCCTTCGGCGTCGCCGTCGCCCCAGACCTTGGGCCCGACGATGGCCTTATGCCGGAAGTCGATCGGGTCATCGCAGACGGCCTGGCCCTTGAGGTGGTTCGAGATGGCCCAGACCCTGAGGTTGTACTTCTGAAGCACGGCGAGCTTGGAGTCGACGTAGCCGGGTTCGTCCCAGCGCCAGGCATCGAGATGGTCGCCGGAGACGGCGATTTCGAGGCCGTCGTAGCCCCAGCCGGAGGCAAGGCGCGCGACTTCCTCCAAGGGCAGGTCGGCCCACTGACCGGTGAACAGGGTGTAGTGGCGGGGCATGTCAGGCTCCTTCAGTGACAGCAGCGGCGTTGGCGGCGGGGACGGCGGTTACACGGGAGTCGTCCAGCGGGACAATGGCGCTCCTGGCCGCGGCGCTTTCCTCCACGGCAGCCAGGATGCGCTGGACCGTCAGTCCGTCCTCGAACGACGGCGCAGGCTGTTCTCCGGTGTCTATCGCGACGAGGAAGTCGCGGATTTCGTGCGTGAAGGTATGCTCCCAGCCGATGACGTGGCCCTGTGGCCACCAGGCGGCCCCATACGGGTGCACGGGTTCGTTGACCAGGATGCGGCGGAAGCCCTGCTCCCGGGCAGGAACCGTGGCGTCCAGGAAGTGGAGTTCGTTCAGGTTCTCGAGGTCGAAACGGAGGGAGCCCTTGTCGCCGTAAATTTCGAGTTTCAGCGAATTCTTCTGTCCGGTGGCCATCCGGGAGACTTCAACCGAGGCGATGGCCCCGGAGGCAAGTGCCAGCGTCGCCCAGGCGGCGTCGTCGACCGTCACTTCCTCCAGCCCGTGGGCTCCCGGGCGGTGCGGGGTGAACGTGTGCAGCCGCCCGGAAACCTCGGTGACCTGGTCCCCGAGCAGGAACAGCACCTGGTCGATGGCATGCGAGGCGATGTCGCCCAGCGCCCCGGAACCTGCCGTCTCCCTGCGCAGACGCCACGACATCGGCGTTGTATCGTCAGCGAGCCAGTCCTGCAAGTACGCTGCCCGGACCTGCCGGACGGCGCCCAGCCTGCCCTCTGCGATCAGCTCGCGGGCAAGGGCCAGGGCCGGGACCCGGCGGTAGTTGAAACCGACCATCGACTGAACACCCCTCGCCCGGGCAGTCCGGGCGGCCGCGGCCATGGCCTCAGCCTCGGCCAGGGTGTTGGCCAGCGGCTTCTCCAGCAGCACGTGCTTGCCCGCGGCAAGGGCGGCAATTGCGATCTCGGCGTGCATAAAACCGGGGGCGCAGATGTCCACGATCTGGATATCGTCGCGGCCAATGACCGAGCGCCAGTCCGTGGAGATCTCGGCCCAGCCGTACTTGGCCGCGGCTTCGGCGACTCCGTCCGGGTTCCGCCCGACGAGGGCCCGCTGTTCGAAAGCCGGAACGTCGAAGTAGCTGGCCACATTGCGCCAGGCGTTCGAGTGCGCCTTGCCCATAAAGGCGTACCCGATCATCGCCACGCCGAGCGGTGGCTTGCCGTGCTTGTTCGCCCGGAAATGCAGGTACTGCTTGCTGAGGTTGCCCGCGCCGGTGATTCCGACGCCCACCGGGCCCGAGCCGTGCGGGCCGGACGCCGTTCCCGCTGCGGGGCTCATGCGGAGGCCTTCCCCGCGCTGAGGTAGTTGTAGCTGATCGGCATTCCGTAGAGCTGGGTCGAGTACTGCACCGTCTCTCCTCGTCGTTGGGGTGTGAGCCGCAGCGGGGTACGCAGGTTCAGCCAGATAAGTGATCTGCCTCACATCCAAAGCTAGGGGGACTTGTGTCGAGCGTCAAGCAAAAGTTGAAACCACGCGTCCAGATTCTTGGAGCGTGACACGCGGAAGTGCCCCGTGCTATCACTTATTGATGAGCACGCCCACCGCTCCCGATACCTCCGGCCCCGAGTCCGCCGGCAGTTTGTCCCGTGCCGGAGACCTGTTTCAGCTGCTGCGCGACGGCAAAGCCCGCACGCGCGCCGAACTGGCCCTCACCACCGGACTGGCCCGTTCCACCGTCGCCTCCCGCATCGGCGCGCTGATGCTCTCCGGACTCGTCGGACCGGCGGGCGAGGCGAGCTCGAGCGGAGGCCGACCGCCGTCGCGCTTTGCCTTCAACCCCGCCGCCCGAGTTGTGCTGGCGGTCGACATCGGCGCCACCCACGTGAACATCGCCGTCACGGACCTGGGGGGGACGGTGCTGGCGGAGCGGCGGCTGTCCCAGGACGTCGCCGACGGTCCGGAGGCCGTGCTGGACCGCGTGCTGGCGGAGGGGACCAAGCTGCTCAGCCAGGCCGGCCGCGGCAGGGACGGTCTCGCCGGCATCGGTATCGGCCTGCCGGGCCCCGTGGAACACGCCTCCGGGATGCCGGTGAAGCCGCCGATCATGCCCGGCTGGGACGGGTTCGACGTCGTCCGGCACCTCCAGCGCTCGCTGCCGGTACCGGTGCTGGTGGACAACGACGTCAACATCATGGCTCTGGGTGAGCAGACTGCCTATTGGCCGGAAGACGACAACTTCCTCTTCATCAAGGTCGCCACCGGAATCGGCGCCGGCATCATCAGCAGTGGCCAGCTCCAGCGCGGCGCCAATGGCACGGCTGGCGACCTCGGCCACGTCCGGGTACCGCGCGGCGACGACGTGCTTTGTCGCTGCGGCAACTACGGCTGCCTTGAGGCGCTCGCCTCTGGTCCCGCGGTCGCGCACACCCTGACGCTTCAGGGCCTAATGGCGGACAACGGCAGTGACGTGCTGCGGCTCGTGGCCGAGGGCAGCCTGCCGGCGATCCAGGCCTTACGGCAGGCTGGCCGCGACCTGGGGGACGTGCTCGCCACGGTGGTGAACCTGCTCAACCCCTCCACGATCGTGATCGGCGGAAGCCTGGGCCAGGCCGGCGAACACCTCATGGCCGGCGTCCGGGAGGTGGTCTACCGGCGCTCGCTGCCGCTCGCTACCACCCACTTGCGGATTGGTCTCTCCATGGCGGGGGACCAGGCAGCCATCCTGGGGGCCAGCCAGATGGTCACGCAGTATGTGCTTTCGCCCGCAGTGGTCGAAGCGACCCTGCAGGCCACGGGCTGACGCCGGCGGGACTTGTCCGACGGGTGTAACGATGGCCGCATCCGGCGGGGCACGTGATAGCAATGGGACTGATGAAAGCATATTTCTGTCCGCCGGCCGAGCCGCGGGTCCCATGAGCGCCAACGTCCTTGCGAAGGTGCCGGGGAGCTGGATTCTGCTGGCCGCAATCGGGCTCATCGCACTGAACATGCGCGGCCCATTCGTGGCGGTGGCGCCTGTGGTCGGCCCGATGCAGGCGGAACTCGGCTTCTCCCCGGTGGAACTCGGGCTCCTGACCGGCATCCCGGTGCTGTGCTTCGCCCTTGCCTCGCCACTCGCGTCGTTCACCGGGCGCAAACTCGGCGCAGAAGTCGCCATCACCCTCACCCTGCTGGGCGTTCTGCTGGGCGTCATTGTGCGGTCTGCGGGCAGCGGCGCCCTGGTCATGCTCGGCACGGTGATTCTCGGCATCGCCATCACGATCGGCAATATCGCCGTCCCCCTGATCATCCGGCGGGACTTCGCTCCGGCCCGGCAGGCCACGGCCATGGGCATCTACACGGCCGCACTGAACATTGGGTCCTTTGTCACCGCCATGGTGATGGCGCCGCTGGCTGAACTGCTGGGGTGGCGGCTGGCGCTGGCAGCCTGCGGGGTCTTCGCCGTCGCGGCGCTCCTGGCCTGGGTGCTCGCCTTCGGCAGCCGGGCGTTCCGCCCCGAGCCGGTTCCCGCCCCGAACCCTGCCCGTGCCGGGATCAAGGCCGCGTCGCGCTGGATAACGGTCGGGCTGACCGCAGGCTTCGCCGGGCAAGCGTTCTCCTACTACGGTGTGACCGCCTGGCTTCCCAGCATCCTCGCGGACGAGCTGGGCATGACGGCGGCGGAGGCGGGCGCCGGGTCCTCGTTGTTCCAGATCCTCGCCATCGTCGGCGGACTGGGCGTTCCGCTCGCGGCCCGCTTTGCCAGTACGACGGCGGTCGGACTCACCCTGGGGCTGTTGTGGCTGACGGTTCCGGTTGGCCTGCTGCTGGCACCGGAGCTGTGGTGGCTGTGGTCTTCGTTGGGCGGCATCGCCCAGGGCGGCGGGATCACCCTGATCTTCATCGCGATCATCCGGCTGGCCCGGGACCAGGCCTCCGCTGGCCGGATGTCCGCCGTCGTGCAGGGCGCGGGCTACGCCTTCGGTGCCCTGGCGCCAACCCTGCTGGGCTACGCAAACGGCATCACCGGATCCTGGACTGTACCGCTGCTGATGGTGCTGGGCTCAGCGCTGATGTTCCTCCTGGGGACCGCACTGTCCGTCCGGCACGTGCCCAAGGCGCGCTGAGCCGAGGCGACAGTTAAGGCCCATGTTCATTGAGAACATGGGCCTTAACTGTCACCTCGACGCCGTTGTCGAGGCACCAGGGGGTCTTCCGTCGCTGGGCCGCCGCCCCGGATCTCGGGGTTGCCTGTTGCGAAGGGCGTGGCGGCCCAGCAGACGGAAATCTGCACCTGCCTTGGTGGTCCTGGACGGACCCTAGGCGGGGACGAGGGTGGGATCGTCGCTGGGGACGTCCCCGCCGTCGCGCGCTTCATGCAGGAACCGGTCGTAGGCCGGAAGCGTCAGGAAGGCCGGGAACGCGGCGGTGAGCGTGACTTCCTCGAAGATGTCCCGCGCATCGGCGAAGCGGTCACCCTCGAAGCGTTCCAGCCGGGCGAACTCCTCGTCCAGCATGTCCTCGACCCATTCGCGGGTGATGACGTCGCCGTGGTCCGTGATGGCGCGGGCGAAGATCCACTGCCAGAGCTGCGAGCGGGAGATCTCCGCGGTGGCGGCGTCCTCCATCAGGTTGTGGATGGCGACGGCGCCGTTGCCGCGGAGCCAGGACTCGATGTAGCGGATGCCGACCTCGATGTTGTTCCGGATGCCCTGCTCGGTGATGGTGCCGGTGGTGGAGGCGATGTCGAGCAGTGCGCGGTCGTCCGGGGTGACGTCCTCGCGGAGGCGGTCCAGCTGGTTCGGGCGGTCGCCGAGGACGCCGTCGAACACTTCGCGGCAGACCGGCACCAGGTCCGGGTGGGCCACCCAGGAGCCGTCGAAGCCGTCGCCGGCCTCGCGGGTCTTGTCGGCGCGGACCTTCTCGATGGCGATCGCGTTGGCTTCGGCGTCCTTGCGGTTCGGGACGGCTGCGGCCATACCGCCGATGGCCATGGCGCCGCGCTTGTGGCAGGCCCGGACCAGCTGTTCGGTGTAGGCGCGCATGAACGGCTGGGTCATGGTGACCTGGCTGCGGTCCGGCAGGACGAAGCGCGGCCCGCGGGTGCGGAAGTTCTTGATCAACGAGAAGATGTAGTCCCAACGGCCGGCGTTCAGTCCGGCGGCGTGGTCGCGCAGTTCGTAGAGGATCTCCTCCATTTCGAAGGCGGCCGTGATGGTTTCGATCAGCACCGTGGCGCGGATGGTCCCCTGCGGGATGCCGAGGAGGTCCTGGGCGAGGATGAAGATGTCGTTCCACAGGCGGGCTTCGAGGTGGTTCTCGATCTTCGGCAGGTAGAAGTACGGGCCCTTGCCCTGGGCAATCAGGCGGCGGGCGTTGTGGAAGAAGTACAGGCCGAAGTCCACGATGCCGCCGGCGATCGGGGTGCCGTCGATGAGCATGTGCTTTTCCGGCAGGTGCCAGCCGCGGGGCCGGACCACGATCGTGGGCAGCTCGCCGGCGGGGCGGAGCTTGTATTCCTTGCCCTCGGGGGAGGTGAAGTCGATCCGTCGCTCCAGCGCGTCGGTGAGGTTGAGCTGGCCCTGGATGACGTTGCGCCACGACGGGGTGGAGGAGTCCTCCATGTCCGCGAGCCACACCTTGGCGCCGGAGTTCAGCGCGTTGATGGTCATCTTCTTGTCTACCGGACCGGTGATCTCGACGCGGCGGTCCGTCAGGCCCGGAGCCGGGGGAGCAACGCGCCAGGTCGGATCATTCCGGACGGACTCGGTCTCGCCGAGGAACCGCGGGTCCTGGCCCTTGCCGATCTGCTGGCGGCGGTCCCGGCGGGCCTGCAGCAGCTCCAGCCGCCGGCCGGCGGTGGCCCGGTGCAGCTTGGCAACAAACGCCAGCGCGTCCGGCGTGAGAACCTCGCTCTGCCGGCAAATCGGCTGTGCGGTCAACGTAACCCCGTTGATGGTGAAGTTGTCAGTGAAGCTGTTCATGGGAGTTGCTCCTTGAAAGTCCGCCGTTGCCCTATCACTTTTGGTCCCCAAAGGCGGGCGATGAGGACCAAAAGTGATAGAGCAACTGGCGGGGAAAGCTGGGGATTAGTGGAACTGGCCTTCTTCGGTGGATCCCACCAGAGCCAGGGTGGATGCGTTCGGGTTGAGCGCGGTTGCGATGTCGTCGAAGTAGCCGGTACCGACTTCGCGCTGGTGCTTGGTCGCGGTGTAGCCGCGGGATTCGGAGGCGAATTCCTTCTCCTGCAGCTCGACGTAGGCGCTCATGCCTTCACGGGCGTAACCGTGGGCGAGATCGAACATCGAGTAGTTCAGGGCGTGGAAGCCGGCCAGGGTGATGAACTGGAAGGTGAAGCCCATGGCGCCGAGTTCACGCTGGAACTTGGCGATCGTGGCGTCGTCGAGGTGCTTCTTCCAGTTGAACGACGGGGAGCAGTTGTAGGAGAGCATCTGGTCCGGGAAGTCGGCTTTGACCGATTCGGCGAACTTGCGGGCCAGCTCCAGGTCCGGGGTGCCCGTTTCCATCCAGATGAGGTCGGAGTACGGGGCGTAGGCCTTGGCGCGGGCGATGCAGGGTTCGATTCCGTTGCGGACCTTGTAGAAGCCCTCCGCGGTGCGCTCGCCGGTGACGAATTCCTGGTCGCGCGGATCGACGTCGGAGGTGATCAGAGTGGCTGCCTCGGCATCGGTGCGGGCGATGATCACGGACGGGGTGCCCGCGACGTCGGCCGCCAGGCGGGCGGCGTTCAGGGTGCGGACGTGCTGCTGGCTGGGAATGAGGACCTTGCCGCCGAGGTGGCCGCACTTCTTCTCCGAGGCGAGCTGGTCTTCCCAGTGCACGCCCGAGGCGCCGGCCTGAATCATGGACTTCATCAGCTCGTAGGCGTTGAGCGGGCCACCGAAGCCGGCCTCGGCGTCGGCGATGATCGGGACCATCCAGTCCTCGACGGTCTGGATGCCTTCGGAGAACTCGATCTGGTCGGCACGGAGCAGGGCGTTGTTGATGCGGCGGACCACGGTCGGGACCGAGTTGGCCGGGTAGAGGGACTGGTCCGGGTAGGTGTGGCCGGAGTTGTTGGCGTCGGCGGCGACCTGCCAGCCGGAGAGGTAGATGGCGCGGAGGCCGGCCTTGACCTGCTGCACTGCCTGGTTGCCGGTCAGGGCGCCCAGGGCGTTGGTGTACTTGCCTTCCTTGTGCTCCGTGGTCAGCTGCTTCCACAGTTTCTCGGAGCCGCGGCGGGCCAGGGTGTGCTCTTCGGAGACGCGGCCGCGGAGGCGGACGACATCGGAGGCCTTGTAGTCACGGGTGACACCTTCCCAGCGCGGGTTGGCAGCCCACTCGAGCTCCAGTGCGGCGGCCTGCTGTTCGGGCGTCTGGGTGGGCTCAAATGCTGCAGTCATCTTTGTCTCCTTAGTGGGGCCCCGGGCCGGCTGCACTGCTTCCTCGCAGTGCGACTGGCTGATCCGGTGCGGTGTAACTTTTCCGTAAGACCTACTTTTCTGTACTTTCAATCGGCTTTCTAGATGAAAAGACTGGAAAGAAATGCACTTCTTCGCGTATTCTCAAGAAATGCACCCCGCCAGCTGGAACCGCCCCGCGTCCGCAGCTTCGCCCGCCGTTCCAGAGGTGGACGTCATCAGCATGGGCCGCCGCGTCCGCCACCTCCGCAAGGCCGCCGGACTCACACTCGATGACCTGGGCGCCACGGTGGGAACAGCCCCCAGCCAGCTGAGCCTGATCGAGAACGGCAAACGTGAGCCCAAGCTCGGGCTGCTCCAGCAGCTCGCCGCTGCCCTCGGCGTCAGCATCGACGAACTGCTCGGCGCGGAGCCCCCCAACCGCCGCGCCGCCCTGGAGATCGAGCTGGAGCGCTACCAGCGAAGCCCCATCTACGAGTCCCTGAAGCTGCCCAAGATCCGCATCAGCTCGCGTCTTCCAATGGACGTGCTGGAGTCCATGGTGGGGCTGCAGCACGAGCTGGAACGCCGGCTCAACGAGCAGGTCGCGACGCCGGAAGAGGCCCGCCGCGCGAACGGGGAGCTGCGCGCGATGATGCGGGAGCGGAACAACTACTTCCCGGAGTACGAGGCGGAGGCGCAGAAGGTCCTCGCCTCGGTGGGGCACACCAGTGGCCCGCTGTCCCACCACGTCATCGCGGACATCGCCGGGCACCTCGGGTTCAGTCTCCACCACGTGGGCGACCTGCCGCATTCCACCCGCTCGGTGACCGACCTTAAGAACCGCAGAATTTACCTCACGCAGAACGCCCGCAGCGACCACGACCCCCGTTCCGTGCTGCTGCAGGCCCTGGGCCACTACGTACTGGGCCATCAGACCCCGTCGAACTATGGGGACTTCCTGATGCAGCGCGTGGCCACGAATTACTTCGCCGCCGCGCTCCTGCTGCCCGAGCAGGCGACGGTGGAGTTCCTGCAGCGGGCCAAGCAGGCCAAGGAAATCGCGGTCGAGGACATCCGGGACGCCTTCGCCGTGTCCTATGAGACGGCCGCCCACCGGTTCACGAACCTGGCCACCCAGCATCTGGACATCCGCACGCACTTCCAGAAGACCCACAAGAGCGGCATTATCTACAAGGCCTATGAGAACGACGGGGTGACGTTCCCGCAGGACCACACCGGCGCCATCGAGGGCCAGCCGTCCTGCAAGAACTGGACCTCCAGGGTGGTGTTCGACGTCCCGGACAAGTTCAGCGCCTACAACCAGTACACCGACACCCCTGCCGGGACGTACTGGTGCACAGCCCGGACGGAACGCTCCGCCAACGGGGAGTTCTCGCTCTCGGTGGGTGTCCCGTACGCGCAGGTGAAGTGGTTCCGCGGCCGCGACACCACGGAGCGGTCCAAGTCGACCTGCCCGGACGAAAGCTGCTGCCGGCGCCCGCCGGCGGCCCTGACCTCGGAATGGGCCGGGAACGCCTGGCCCTCGGCCCGGGCACATTCGCACCTGCTGGCGGCCATGCCGCCGGGCGCCTTCCCCGGCGTGGATGAGACCGAGGTCTACGCGTTCCTGCAGGCACACTCGGGCAGCTGACGCTCCCTGCGGTTTTCGCGGGACGCTCCCTCGGGTTCTGGCCGGGCGGACTATATTGGCCGTGTCAGCTAACGGACTCGACTGCGGGAGCACCAGCCATGGCCAAGGAACTTGCAACCCAGCTCATCGAACAACTTCAAGCCGCCGGCGTGCAGCGCATCTACGGGATTGTCGGCGACAGCCTCAACCCGATAGTCGACGCGGTCCGGAAGACGGGCGGGGTCGCGAAAGGCGGGATCGACTGGATCCACGTCCGGCACGAGGAGACCGCCGCGTTCGCGGCGGCGGCCGAAGCACAGCTGACCGGCCGTCTGGCGGTCTGTGCAGGCTCCTGCGGGCCGGGAAACCTGCACCTGATCAACGGGCTCTATGACGCCAACCGTTCCGGCGCCGCGGTGCTGGCCATCGCCTCGCACATTCCCAGCAAACAAATTGGCAGCAGCTTCTTCCAGGAGACGCATCCTGACAGGCTGTTCAACGAGTGCTCGGTGTATTCCGAGCTGATCAGCACCGCTGAACAGGCCCCGCGGGTCATGCACAGTGCCATCCAGCACGCCGTGGCCCTCCAGGGAGTCGCCGTCGTCACCCTTCCCGGTGACATTGCCGGGCTGGACGCGGTGGCTCCCACCCCGGCCGCTGCCGCATTCCGGCCGGCGACGCTGACGCCGGACCCCGCCAGCGTGCAGGAGCTGGCTGACGCGATCAACGCCGCAGAAAAAGTGGCGATCTTTGCCGGCGCCGGAGTCCAGGGCGCCCACGACGAGGTCATTGCCCTGGCCGAAGCCGTCAAAGCGCCGATCGGGCATTCGCTCCGCGGCAAAGACTTTATGCAGTATGACAATCCCTACGACATCGGGATGACCGGCCTGCTGGGCTACGGCGCCGCGGCCGAGGGGATCGAGGACGCGGACCTGCTGATCCTGCTCGGCACGGACTTCCCCTACGACCAGTTCCTCCCCGGAACGCGCACGGCGCAGGTGGACCGGGCGGCCCAGAAGCTGGGCCGGCGGACCGACGTCGACGTCGCGGTCCACGGCGACGTGCTGCCGACCCTCGCGGCCCTCATGCCCCTGCTTCAGCCAAAGAAGAGCCGCCGCTTCCTCGACGCGATGCTGAAGAAGCACGACCGGTTGATGAACAAGGCCGTCGGCGCCTACACGCGCAAAGTGGAAACCACAGAGCCGATCCACCCGGAATACGCAGCATCGGTGCTGGACCAGGTCGCGGCGAGGGACGCGATCTTCACCGCCGACACCGGCATGTGCAACGTCTGGACAGCGCGGTACATCAACCCGCTCGGCACCCGCCACCTGATCGGCTCGTACCTGCACGGCTCCATGGCAAATGCGCTTCCGCACGCGATCGGCGCCCAGCTCGCCTACCCCGGGCGCCAGGTCGTTTCGGTATCGGGCGACGGCGGCCTGTCGATGCTGCTGGGGGAGCTGATCACCGTCGCCGCGCTCCGGCTCCCGGTCAACGTGGTGGTTTTCAACAACTCCACCCTCGGCATGGTCAAGCTGGAGATGCTGGTGGACGGTCTCCCGGACTTCGGCGTCGACGTGCCGGACGCCAACTATGCCGCGGTGGCCCGGGCCCTGGGATTCCACGCCGTCCGTGTTACCGACCCGTCCCGCATCGAGGCCGCCTACCGGGCCGCCTTTGCCCATCCGGGACCCTCGCTGGTGGAACTGGTCACCGACCCCAAGGCGCTCTCGCTTCCGCCAAAAATCAAGGGAGCCCAGATCCTCGGGTTCGCCACGGCGATGTCCAAAGTGGTCCTCAACCGGGGCGCCGGCGAAGCGGTCAGCATGGCCCGCAGCAACCTGCGCAACATCCCGCGCCTCTGAGGTCCGTCGAGTTCGCCGGCAACCGAGCGTTAGCGCGGGCCGCCCTGCCAAAGCGCATCGAACGGCGCTCCCGAGGCCACCCGGTTCCGGATCCCCGCAGTCACAAACGCCTTGGCACTGCGGGCGGCCTCAAGCGGCGTCGCACCCTTGGCCAGTTCCGCGGTCACGGCCGCCGCCAGCGAGCAGCCGGCCCCGGAGACCGCGACTTCGCCCACCTTCGGGGCGGACAGGACTTCCAGCGTCTCGCCGTCGTAGTAGACGTCGACGGCGTCGGGCCCGGCCAGGCGAACGCCGCCCTTGGCGAGCACCGCGGCGCCGCTGAGTTCGTGGATGCGGACGGCGGCGGCCGTGAGCGACTCGACGTCGGTGATGTGCAGGCCGGAGAGGGACTCGGCCTCGAAGTGGTTCGGTGTGACGAACGTGGCCAGCGGGAGGATTTCCGCCTTGAGGGCCAGATCGGTGTCCAGGGCGTGGCCCGGCTCCTGTCCCTTGCAGATCAGAACCGGATCCAGCACCACGTTCGTGAAGGCAGCGCCAGCCAGCGCCGCGGCGACCGTGGAAATCGTCGCCGGGCTGCCCAGCATCCCGATCTTCACCGTATCCAGCACGGACGGCGCCCCGGACGCGGCACCATAGGCAGCCGTTGTCGCCTCGAGCTGGTCGGCGATGACCTGCTGGTCGATCGGCACGAAGCGGTGGTTCCAGTTGTCCTGCGGATCGAAGGAAACGATGCAGGTCAGGTTGGCGATTCCGAAAACGCCGAGCTCCTGGAACGTCTTCAGGTCAGCCTGCGCACCGGCGCCGCCGGTCGCTTCGGATCCGGCGATGGTCAGGGCGAGGGCGGGAGTGGCGGCTTCGGAAGCCGACAGGGCGGCGGAATCAAAGGCAGTGGAAGTCATGGTCCCATCCTGCCAGTCCGCAAGCGGCGCCCACATTGTGCCCATGACCAATATGAACAGAACCCTGGCATTCCGGAGGCCCGGGAATAAGGTGGCGGACGGTGTTGCTTTCTTGCGGCGCCGGATCCAGGAAGGTTCATTGATGAGCACCCAGTTGTCCGAATCGGCACAGACGAGAAAAGCCGTGAGCAACATTCTCAAAGGCTCTGCCGGAAACCTCGTGGAGTGGTACGACCTCTACGTCTACACGGTTTTCGCGGCATATTTCCAGTCGCACTTCTTCAATTCGAAGGACGAGCTGCAGGCCGGTCTTGAGGCGATGGCCGTTTTCTCGACGTCGTTCCTGATGCGCCCGGTGGGCGCCTGGTTCTTCGGCCGCTACGCCGACCGGAAGGGACGCAAGGCTGCGCTGACCCTGAGCGTGACAATGATGTCCGCCGGCTCCTTCGCCATCGCCATCCTGCCGACAACCCAGCAGATCGGGGTCTGGGCACTACTCCTGCTGATCCTGGTGCGGCTGATCCAGGGCTTCTCCGTCGGCGGAGAATACGGCACCAGCGCCACGTACATGTCCGAGGCCGCCACATCCAAGCGCCGCGGCTTCTTCTCCAGCTTCCAGTACGTCACGCTGATCGGAGGCCAGATGCTGGCCTTGCTGGTCCTCGTCATCCTGCAGAACACCCTGGACAAGTCCACCCTGACCGAATGGGGCTGGCGCATCCCGTTCGCGATTGGCGGCGTCGCCGCCCTGGTGGTTCTGTGGCTGCGGCGCTCGATGGAGGAGACCGTTTCCGCGGAGCAGGTCGAGGCTGCCAAGGTTCCGGCCGTGGCAGGCGTTGCCCAGCCGGGCACGATGAAGCTGCTGTTCACGCAGTACTGGAAGCCGCTGCTGATCTGCATTGGCGTTACCCTCGGCGGCACCGTCGCGTTCTACACGTACACCAACTTCATCCTGAAGTTCATGAACGATACCTCCGGCATCGCGAAGACCGACACCTCCGTGATCAACTTCTGGGCATTGTTCATCTTCATGCTGCTGCAGCCGGTTTACGGCATCATTTCCGACAAGGTCGGCCGAAGGCCGCTGCTCCTGTGGTTCGGCATCACCGGCGTTCTCTTCACCTGGCCGCTGCTCTCCACCCTGGCCGGCACCCGGGACCCGTTCACCGCGTTCCTGCTGATGTTGGGCGGCCTGCTGATCGTCGGAGGCTACACGTCGATCAACGCCCTCGTGAAGGCCGAGCTGTTCCCGGCCTCCATCCGCGCACTGGGAGTGGGACTGGGATACGCCATTGCCAACTCGCTCTTCGGCGGGACGGTCCCGCTGCTGGGTGCCGCGTTCCAGAAGGCCGAACGGGTGGACCTGTTCTTCACGTACGTCACGGTGGCCATCGCCATCTCGCTGGTGGTCTACATCTTCGCGCTGAAGAACAAGAAGTCGACCCACCTGGACCACGAGCAGGGGCACGCCTGGGAGCCCGCTGCCGCCCCCGCCGTGCCGGGCGACGGCCGCAAGGACGACGACAAGGACCTCGTCGACACCGCGCGCCGCTAAGCCCGCGGGCCGCTGAGTCCGCCCGCCGCGAAGCCCGCGGGGCTGCTTCGGCGAAGGGCACGACGACGGGTTGCCGGCTGGGGGACTTCTGTCGCCCGGCCCGCAACCCGCCGTCGCCGTTAACACGGGCGCCGGCGGACCCCGTAGGGGTGAGAGAATGGAAGGCGGTTCCGGCGGCCAGCCCGCCAGGACCCATCCAGTGCTAATACAGCCGGCTGCCCACACGACCTCCCCTGAGGATTCGGGCGCCAGGCGAACCACTACGAATGGAACACCCATGACTTCCGCTAAGACATTCCCGGCCGCCGCGCCGCCGAGGTTCGCCTCGATTGGTTCCCCGTACTTCGGCATCCTCCTGGCCGTGATGGCCGTGGTGCTGATCCTCTCCAACATCGGGGCGTCCAAAGGCGTGGCCATCGGCCCGATCATCACCGACGGGGGCTTCTTCCTCTTCCCGCTGGCGTATATTCTCGGCGACGTCATTAGCGAGGTTTACGGCTTCAAGGTGGCGCGCAGGGCCATTGTGACCACCTTCGTGCTCTCGGTCTTCGCCTCCCTCTGCTACTGGATCATCATCGCCTTGCCGGGCTTCGACGATGACTTCGGCGTCGCCAAGCAGTCGGCGTTGGAAGGCGCGCTGGGACCGGTCCCGCAGATCGTACTCGCGTCGCTGCTGGCATTCCTGGCCGGGCAGACCATCAATGCCTGGATTCTCGTGAAGATGAAGGCACGCACGGGGGAGAAATCCCTCTGGGCTCGGATCATGGGCTCCTCGGTGGCCGGAGAGTTCGTCGACACGCTGATTTTCTGCAGCATCGCGGCTTCCGTGATTGGAATTTCCGACGTCGCGACGTTCGTGAACTACGTCGTCGTGGGCTTCCTCTACAAGACGCTTGTGGAGTTCCTCTTCGTCCCGGTCACGGCAAGTGCCATCGGCTGGATCAAGAAGCGCGAACCAAGCTACGGGGCATAGGCAGCCGCCGGCACTGGGTTCGCCTGGCACCCCACCCGGCACGGCGCCCGCGCGGGCGTTTCCGGCGACTGCGACGGATGGCGCGGGCGGACGTCGCAGTGCCGACGGCGGCCTGTCAGCCGGTAGCGCGGGCCGTGGTGCTGCGGACCACGAGGACGGGTTCGATCAGCTTGCGCTCAGGCTCGAGGGTGGGGTCCTGGATTCGCGCTAGCAGGGTGTTTGCGACGTCGACGCCGACAATGTCGCTGCGGTTGTCCACGGAGGACATGTCCAGATACCGCGACTTGGCCAGCTGGGAGTTGTCGTAGCCGATCACCGAGAGCTCTGCCGGGACGGAAAGGCCGTGTGCCTTGGCCGCGGCGAGAGCCCCCAGGGCCATGGTGTCGTTGGCCGCGAACAGGGCCGTTGTGTCCGGGTGGTGGTCCAGCAGCCAGCAGGCGGCCGCGTAGCCGTCCTCCTCCGAGGTTCCCTGGGATTCGCCGGCGATCCGGACCTCGACGCCGGCCTCCACGATACGGCTGCGGAAACCGTCCCGCCGGTGGGCTGCGGCGCCGCCGGAGCCCGAGAGGTGTCCAATCCGCGTGTGGCCGAGCCCGAGCAGATGCTCGGCCACCATCCGGCCGCCGCAGTCGTCATCATTGGTGATGAGCCCGGCTCCGGCGGGGACGCCGTCCCGCCAGCCCGCCACGACGGAGGGAACCCAGGTCCCGGCCATCATCGGCTCACTCGGCTCGGCCGCGATCACGAGGCCCTCCACGTGCATGGACAGCAGGCCGTCCGTGGCCTCCGTGATGCGGTTCTCGCCCGGGCGGGAATCCGCGAGCGTGACTTGGTAACCATGGGGTGAGAGGGCGGATTCCAGGCCGCGCAGCAGGTCCACGAACCAGAGATTCCGGAAGTCGTCAATGACGAGGCCGATGCTTTTCGTCTGGCTGCTGGCGAGCGTGGTCGCTGCACGGCTGGGCCGGTATCCCAGCTCGGCCATGGCCGTCCGGACTGCCTCCCGGCGCTTCTCACTGACCTTCGACGGGTTTTGAAGCACGAGGGACACCAGCGACGGGGAGACACCGGCGCTCTTGGCGACGTCATAGATCGTCGGGCGGCGGGTTCGAGGGGTATTCAACGGCATCTGCAGAGCCTTTCACGTCTCATCCGAGGATAACCGGTCAACCATTGACAGGACATATGCACATGGCTACGCTTTTGTTCAGCGCCAGTTTTTGTAGCGCTCCAATTTTCTAGCGTCGGGCCGTCGGCCTGGCCGAATTTCAAAGGAGAAATCGATGGCTGACAGTTTGGGAGTTGCCGTAATCGGCGCCGGAATGGCCGGTAAGGCCCACGCGGCTGCCTACCGCACGGCGTCGGCGCTTTACAGCCCTGTACTTCCACCCATCCGGCTGGTCTCCATCGGCGATGTCAATGCCGAATTCGGCTCCTTGGCGGCGCAGCGCTTTGGTTACGCACGCAATGACACGTCGTGGCAGGCGATCGCCGAGGCGGACGACATCGACGTCGTGAGCGTCGTGATTGCGAACTCCCTCCACCGCGAAGTCGTGGAAGGCCTGCTGGCCGCCGGCAAACACGTGCTGTGCGAAAAGCCGCTCAGCGACACGCTCGAGGACGCCCGCGCCATGGCGGAGGCGGCCCGCAATGCGAACTCAATCGCGCGCATCGGGTTCACCTTCCGCCGCACACCGGGCATCGCCTACATCCGCGATCTCATCCGTAGCGGCGTCCTGGGCAACGTCCTGCACTTCAGCGGCCGCTACTGGACGGACTACGGCTTCAGCCCGTCCGCCCCGATGAGTTGGCGGTACAAGGGCGGGCCCGGCTCCGGTGCCCTGGCCGACGTCGGAAGCCACCTCACGTATGTCGCCGAGTTCCTCTGCGGCGACATCAAGTCCATCAGCGGGGGACGCCTCAGCACCGTGATCGGCAAGCGCCCGCTCCCGCTCGGCGCCGTCATGGGCCACGACCACGCCGCGGTCAGCGACACCTTCGAGGCGGTCGAAAACGACGACTACGCGGTGTTCTCCGCCGAATTCGAGAACGGCGCCGGTGGCTTCGAGGTCTCCCGGGTCGCGGCCGGGCATGCCAACAGCCTGATCTTCGAGGTCTTCTGCGAGAACGGCGCCGCCAGGTTTGACCAGCGCCGCCCCGCCGAGATCGAGCTGTTCCTCAACGACGGCCCGGCCAACGAGAACGGCTACCGCCAGGTCATTCTCGGACCCGGACACCCCTACATCGCCGGCGGACTGGCGATGGACGCGCCCAGCGTCGGGTTCGGCCAGAACGACGCTTTCGCCTACCAGTCCCGTGCCTTCCTCGAGGAGGTCGCCGGCCTCAGCGAGGAATCCTCCCTGCCCCGCTGCGCCACCTTCGACGAAGGCGTGCGCAACATGGAACTGCTCGGTGCTGTCACCGAATCCGCACTCAGCAACGGAAAGAAGATCACGCTATGAAACTCGGTGTCTACAACGCCATCCTGCACGACCGGCCGCTTCCCGAAGCCCTCAAGGTCATTGCCAACCTCGGACTGACCGGCATCGAAATCAACACTGGCGGATTCCTGCCGGCCGTCCATGTCCCCACCATGGACCAGATCCTGGAAAGCGATGCGGCCCGCGACGACTATCTCGCGATTTTCGAGGGGACCGGCGTCTCGATCGCCGGGCTGAACTGCAACGGCAACCCGCTGCACCCCAAGCGTGAGATCGGCGAGAAGCATGCCGAGGACATCCGCCGCTCCATCCGGCTGGCACAGCGGCTGGGACAGGACCGGGTGGTGACCATGTCGGGCCTGCCCGGCGGCGAACCCGGAGCCACCACTGTCAACTGGGTAGTCAATGCCTGGAACTCGGCCGCCCTGGACGTGCTCGACTACCAGTGGGGCATCGCGGCCGACTTCTGGAAGGAAACCGACCGGCTGGCTGCCGACCACGGGGTGAAGGTGGCCCTCGAGCTGCACCCGCAGAACATCGTGTTCAACACAGCCGACGTCCGCAAGCTCATCGAGCTCACCGGCGCGACCCACGTCGGCGTCGAGCTGGACGCCTCGCACCTGTTCTGGCAGCAGATGGATCCGGTCGCCGTGGTCCGCGAACTCGGTCCGCTGGTCTTCCAGGCCGCCGCAAAGGACGTCCGCATCAACACCGCGAACGCCGCGCTGTACGGCGTCCTCGACAACAGCTTCCGCCGGCTCTCCCCGGAGGAAAACCGCACCAACCTCGGCGGCGACGAGTGGGCCAACGAATGGCCCAAGGACTCCGCCTGGGACTTCGTGGCGCTCGGGCGCGGGCACGACACCGCCTACTGGGCAGAGTTCCTCCGCGCGCTGTACGAGGTGGACCCTGAAATGCTGGTCAACATCGAGCACGAGGACGTCTCCCTGGGCCGGATCGAAGGCCTCCAGGTGGCGGCCAAGGTCCTGCGCGACGCCGACGCGGCGCTCTCGGCGTCGCTGCACCTCACGAACTGACGGCCTGGCGAACGACGTCTACGCCGAGTCGCCGGAAAGCTGCGGGGGTCGCCGAAACCTTCCGGCGACCCCGGCACAGTTCCGGCGACTTCGACGGCTGGACGCCCCCAGTGCACCCCAGAACACCCCCTGAACAGAAAGGACGACGGCGCGTGCGCATCGGAATTGTCGGATAAGGAGCCGGCGGCAAGTACTTCCACGCCCCCTTCATCGAGGCTGCCGACGGCGTCGAGCTCGCCGGAGTCGTGGCCCGGTCGCCAGGCAAACGCGTCGAGGTTGCCGCAGATTTCCCTGGGCTTCCCGTCTATGGGAGCCTTGCGGAGATGCTCGACGCCGGGGTGGACGCCGTGACCATCACGACGCCCCCGCACACGCGCCGGGAGCTGGTGCTGGCGGCCATTGCGGGCGGCGTCCACGTCGTGGCGGACAAACCGTTCGGCCCCGATGCGGCCGCAGGCCGGGAGCTTGCCGACGCGGCCGAGCGGGCCGGAGTGGTGCTGAACGTGTACCACAACCGCCGCCGGGACGCCGATATCCTCACGCTCGCCGGTGTCATTGCGTCGGGCGAACTCGGGGACGTGTGGCGGGTCCACTCGATCATGGACCAGGACGGTGCCACCACCCTCGAGACCGGCGCCACCGGCGGGCTCCTGCGCGATCTGGGCAGCCATCTGGTGGACCAGATGCTCTGGCTGTTGGGCCCGGCAACCCACGTCCACGGCGCCCTTGACTGGACAGACCGCTTCGGCGAAACCACCGACTGTGGCTTTTTCCTGACACTAAGGCACGCGTCCGGCGCCGTCTCCACGGTCTCGGCCAGCAAACTCAACCACTCCGCCACCCGTGAACTGCGCGCCTACGGCAGCGAAGGCAACTACCTTGCCTCGGGCGCCGACGTCCAGGCCGAGGCCCTGCGCGCAGGCCGCCGCCCGGCCGGGGAACCGACCACGTGGGGGATCGACGCCCGGGAAAACTGGGGGACGCTCGCCGTCGCCGGCGGCCGCTCACTGGTGGCCTGGGAGCAGGGCAATTATGCCGGGTTCTACACCGAGTTCGCCCGCGCCATCCGGGGCGGAGGACCCGGACCGGTGCCCGCCGCCGAGGGGATACGGACGCTGGAGGTCCTCGACGCCGCCCGGCGCAGCGCGCTGGAGAACACGGTTGTGGAGCTGGGCGGACAGGACCCGGTGTAGCGGGCGCCGTCGTCCGGTGCGAAACACACGAGGGCGCCGGAAACCTCGACGGCCGGGACGCTCCTAGGAGTAGTACTGGCCCAGGGTCTCGGCCTTGAACTCGAAGAAGTTGCCGGCCTCGATGGCGAGCCGGGCGTCGTCGACCAATTTCACAACGAAGCGCTCATTGTGGATCGAGATCAGCGTCGCCGAGACCATTTCCTTCGCCTTGAACAGGTGGTGGATGTAGGCCCGGGAGTAGTTCAGGCAGGCGTAGCAGTCGCAGCCCTCCTGCAGCGGGCCGAAGTCGCGCTTGTACATGGCGCCAGAGAGGTTATACCGGCCGGTGGGGTGGTAGAACGCCGAATTGCGGGCTACCCGGGTGGGGGAGACGCAGTCGAAGGTGTCCGCGCCGTTCTCGATCGCCGTGAAGATGTCGTCCGGCTCGGAAATGCCGAGCAGGTGCCGGGGTTTGTTCTCCGGCAGTTCCTCGTTGCACCAGCGCACGATCGTCCCGAGGTTTTCCTTCTCGAGGGCCCCGCCGATGCCGAAGCCGTCGAAGTTCATCGCGCCGAGGTCCCGGCAGGCCTTGCGGCGAAGGTCCTCGTAGTGCGCGCCCTGAATGACCCCGAAGAGCGCCTGGTAGGGCTTGCCGGCGCGTTCTTTGGTGAGCCTGAAGTGCTCGGTGATGCAGCGCTCGGCCCAGCGGCGGGTGCGTTCCAGCGACTCCTCCTGGTAGCCGCGGGAGTTCTGCAGCGTGGTGAGTTCGTCGAACGCGAACATAATGTCCGCGCCGATCTGGTGCTGGACGTTCATGGAGATCTCGGGGCTGAAGCGGTGCCGGTCGCCGTTGAGGTGGCTCTTGAACCACACGCCCTCCTCGTCCACGTGTGCCAGGCGTTCCTTGCCGGGGGCGACGGCGTCGTCCGGCCCTGAACTGTCCACCGACTTCATGTCGATGACCTTTTTGAAACCCGAGCCCAGGCTCATGACCTGGAACCCGCCGGAATCGGTGAACGTGGGCCCGCGCCAGTTCATGAACGCGCCCAGCCCGCCGGCCTCGTCCAGGATGTCGGCGCCCGGCTGCAGGTACAGGTGGTAGGCGTTGGCCAGCACAGCCTGCGCGCCGAGTTCGGCAATGGATTCCGGCAGCACGGATTTGACCGTGGCCTTGGTGCCGACGGCGATGAACGCCGGGGTCTGGATCTCCCCGTGCGGCGTGGCGATGGTGCCGGTCCGGCCCAGGAACTCCCCGCCGTTTGCGGCCACCTGCGCGGACGACGGTGAGCAGCTTTCGCTCAGGCGTTTGCCCACGCGGAAGGAAAACTCCGACTGCTGTGCCGGTAGCGGCGATGACACGGGTGATTCAGGATTGGCTGGCACCGTTCAAGTGTGCCAGTTAACAGCTTGCAACCCTTAGTGCAGCGGATCGGATGTGGGGTAGTTCTCAGCCCGCCACTTGTCCCAGTAGTTGCGGATGGACTCCAGTTGGTGCGCCCCGAGGTCGTAGGTCGAGACGATGACCAGGGACCCGCCTTCGGGCCGGATCTCCTTGATGGCCGGCTGGTCGGCCACGATCACCAGGCCCTCGCCGTGCTCCGCGTAGTGGTGGACCGTCAGGCCGACCTGGTGGTTGCTCCGGAACCAGACCCTGCCGGAGACTTGCTCGCCCGTGGCCAGGGTGAGCGAGTAGGGTTCGCCGGGCTTCGGAACGTCCGACAGTCCCAGCTGTTCGATGGCGGACCCCTCATTTCCGGGTACGGAGAAGAAGAAGGTCCGTCGCTTGCCGTGCGGATGCCGTTCCAGGGCGAACCGGAGTTGCTGGAGGAAGGTCAGCCAGCCCTGGGTGATGTCCTCGTCCCAGGCCGCCCACTCGGAATTGTGATCCACGGCGGCCCTCGTCACGCTGACTTCCGTGCCGGTCGGGACCGGTTTCAAGGTGAAGACGTCCCCTCCGTCGACCACCAGTGACGTGTGGTCGGCGCCTTCGACTACATTGGGGCTGAAGTAGATCTCGTTGATCTCGGCCGCCTGGTCGTCGGCTTCCCAGCCGTGCCATTGGGCAACTTTGGCGGGCTCGCGCAGCATCGTCCAAACGTGCTGCGCGTCGGAGTTGATCACAACGCTCAGATTGTTCGTCATGGGGTGAATCTACAACGCCCGGCCGCGACGGGGTAGGGGCCAAACGCCTCAGGAGCGGACGGACTCGAGTTCGTTGCCGATCCGGCGGTCCAGCTCCGGGGCGCCGATGGTTTCCGAGCCGCCGTGGGCGCGGAGGAACAGCAGTGCCTCGAGCCGCAGGAGCCGCCACTCGCGTTCCGCATCCGGGTTCGAGTTGTCCATCGAGCGGAAGATTTCCTTGTCGTACAGGTTCGGTTCGTTCAGCGACCGCTGCCGGACCTTGGCGTTGATCCGGGCCTTGAACTCATCCGTCTCCATGGCTTCGGGGGCGCGGAGGAACTTCTCGTAGACCGCAGCCCGTTCCTCCTGCCCGAGCTGCCGGCAGATATAACTGGACAGGGCGAGGGAGGCCTCCACCGACGCCCAGCGGCCGCGGTTGCCGTCGAACGGCAGCACGTTCAGCAGGTCGGCAACGGCGAGGGCGTTTTCGGCGTCCTTGAGGATGATGAACAGCTCCTGCGCCAGGTCCCGGAGGTCCTTGAGGCAGCTGCCGGACTTCGTGTTGATGCCCTTGGCCAGCCGTTCGCTGAGCAGCAGCACCCCCACCGAGCTCGGGTGTGCCTCCGCGGCGGCGTGCACCACGGACTCGGGCGTGCCCTCAAGGGCGGGGATCAGGGCCAGGTCCGCCTCGCTGGGACCGCTCACCGCGGGCGGCGCGGGCGGCAGGGGAGGGACGACGACGGCGGCGGGCGCCGAGGCGCCGTCGTTGGTGGCTTCGCCCCCGTCCCGCCCGTTGGCTTCGCTCCGGAAACGGTCCTCCTCCGCGGCCGGTTCGACGAGCTGCAGCGGGGGGCCGGCGTCCCCGGACGCGGGTTCTTCAGCCCCGGCGGCCGTTTCCAGAACCAGGACGGTGGAGGCAGCCGCGATCCGGAGTCCGCCGCCGCCGGTGAGGGTCGCCAGGACGACGGCGGGAGTGCCAAAATCGTCGGTTTCGACGGCGACGCGCTGGATTTCAGCGGAACGGTTGCCATCGGGCAGGAGCAGATGATCGCCGCTCTGCAGAGCTCCAGCCTGCTGTTCGATGTAGTTCGGGGCGGCTGGTGGGTGGGTCATCGGGAGTCCTTAAATTCTTTTACGGTCCGCCCAACAGTCTACAAAGGCATGCGTGCGAAGTCGGGGACGCAGCGCAACCCCCGGGCGTTCCCGGGCATTTCAGGCTGGCCCGGTGCCGGTCAGTTCCCGACGCCGGCGAAGGCGAGGGCCTGGCGGATCAGGGCGCCGCGGCCGCCGCTGAATTCCAGCTGGACATCCGAGCTCATGACTTCCTGCGGCGTCATCCAGGTCAGCTCCAGGGCGTCCTGGCGCGGGGAGCATTCTCCGGTGACCGGGATGATGTACGCCAGCGCGACGGCGTGCTGGCGATCGTCGGTGAACCCGGTGTGCGACGGGGACGGGAAGTACTCGGCCACCGTGAACGGCACCGGGCTGATGGGCAGCTGGGGGAAGGCCAGCGGGCCGAGGTCCTTCTCCATGTGGCGCAGCAGCGCCGCGCGGATGGTCTCCCGGTACAGCACCCGGCCGGAGACCAGCGTGCGGATCATGTTTCCGTCCGCGTCGGCCTGCAGGAGCGTGCCGACCTCATTCACAAACCCGAGCGGATCCAGCCGGACCGGGACGGCCTCGACGTAGACCATGGGCAGCCGGCCGCGCGCCTCGAACAAATCTTCTTCGGAGAGCCAGCCGGGGTTCGGGTCAGGAGTGCGAACATTCATGGTTAAGTTCTACCCCATCCGTGCCCGAACCCCGCGCCGTCCCTCAGGTCGCCAGCACCGATTCCAGCGGCTCGCCTGACGCGATCCGTGCCAAGAGCGCCGGTTCGGCGGCGTCTGACGCCAGCGCCCGCCCCAGAACGTCGGCCGCCGTCTTCGGGGACAGGACGATCACACCGTTGTCGTCGCCCAGCACCCAGTCGCCCGGATTGACGAGGATGCAGCCGCACTGCACGGGGTTGTTCACGGCGGAGCGGCCGCTATGGACTCGCTTGGTGGTCAGGCACGAGGTCCCGCGGGCGGAGACCGGCAGGCCCGTGGTGCGGAGCTCCAGGATGTCAGTGGCTACGCCGTCGTCGACGACGACGGCGGCGTCTTGGGCGGTGGCCGCTGCCGCGGTGACCGCGCCGACGGGCGCGTGCCGGTGGTCACCGGACATGTCCACGACCAGCACCGCGCCCGGGTACAGCTCCAGCAGGGACCTGTTCATGGCATAGGCGTCATTCTCCGCGATGCGCACTGTGACCGCGGGGCCCGCCACCTTCACGCCGTCGAGCAGTGACCGGATGGCCGGATCCACGAATCCGTCCTCCAGGAAATGCCCGATCGTGGGAAAGCTGACGGTGGTCCAGCGGCGTGAGAGGTGGTTTCTACCAGTTGAGCCATCAGTATCTCCAGATGGGGTGCGGGGGACGAGCGTCCAGTGCAAGGTAGTAGCCATCTATTCGGTGTTGTAGATCACAGCTCAATGGCGAAAATCCCACCAAAAAAGGCCCGAAGTGTGCGTTCACACAACTCTCAGGCCCACGCCACCACCAGCCGGGCCGCCTGGGCAGGAACCGTTAGGTCGATTCCGGTCAGTTCCTCGAAGCGGTTAAGCCGGTTCAGGATCGTGTTCCGGTGGCAGAACAGCTGCTCGGCCGTGGCCGTGATGTTCCCGGTGGATAAATAGTGCCGTACGGTCTCCGTGAGGCGTTCGCGTTCCCCGCCGCGGCATTCCTCCATCGCCTCATCCAGTTGGGCGGCGAGGTCGAGGCCCGCGTCCTGGAGGTTCTGCTGCGCGAGCCGGGTCCACGCGGCATCCGCGGAGACGGGCCCGGAATCGGCCGGGCGAAGCAGGGCGGCGAGGCTTTCTGCCGTGCGCGCGGCGGCGGGGAGGCTGCGCAGCCCGTTCACCTCCGGGACATACCCGCAGGGGATGTCAGCCAGGAGCGGAGGCAACTGCAGCGCCATGCTCCGCGTTGCCCGGGCCGGGCGCGGCGGCAGTGGCCAGAAGAGGTAGGTGTTTCCGCCGGATTCGTGGAGGAAGAGCCTGTGGCGCCGCTGGCCGGAGCCAAACTGGGTCGCGGCGGCACGGAGGCGGACTCCCGGTTCGCCGCTGGCAGCCACGAGGCCGCATCGGGAATCCGGGCCGATTCCCAGGGCTGAGCCGACCTGGGCGGAGGTTTCCGCCGAGAGCGTGCTTTGGTTGAACAGTCGGGCAATGAATTCGCGCTGGATGCTGGATTCCTCCTGCGCCATGCGGACGCGCTCAGTCAGATAGCTCATGTGTGTCCGGATCGCGAATTCGTCGACAACCCGCCACACCTGGTCCACCCGGGACGCCAGCAGTGCGGCGTCCTCCGGTGCGGCGATTTCCAGCAGGTCCGCCCACAGGATGCTGAAGTCCAACCGCACGGCAGATGTCAGGGATTCCGGCGGGATCCCTGCCCGGGCGCGCTTGGAACCGAGGTCCGAGGCGAAGGTGAGCAGTCCGACCCGGGCCTCGTCCTCCTGGCCGCCCCGCAGCCCTTGAATGAGCCGGCGGAACGTTTCCCGGGCAGTGTCCCGGATTTCCGGGATCGTCACCTGGCTGTCCCCGTACTCCGGGATTTGCCTGACCCGCGCCGTGAAGGACTGGGCCAGGGTGTCCAACCGCCCGTCCAGCCGGTCCACCAGTTCACTCCAGCGCACGCCATCGTTCGGGGATTCAAAATTGTGCATTCTCACATTTTAGGGGCGGAGATGCGTGGCGCAATGCTAGTTATTTTGGAAAAAGCTACTGACAGAATGGAACGAAGCGCCGAGTGATCCCAATCACAACCCGCCGGAGCGTCGCCGGAAGCGTCATCCAGAAGGGCGGGACCCAGCCGGCCGCAGCAAAGACCAGTCACATTTCTTTGGAGTAATCATGGCAAGTAGCGCAAGCAACGCCACCACCATCGCCAGCCCGCAGTCGCCCGCGGTCGTCGATGAGAGCGTGGCCAGGAAAGTCGCCCTCGCGGCCCTCGTCGGAACAGCGCTGGAGTGGTACGACTTCTTCCTGTTCACTACCGCCGCCGCCCTCGTGTTCAACGCGCAGTACTTCGTTTCCCAGGACCCCTTCGTTTCGGCGATGAGTTCCTTCGCCACACTGGCCGTGGGCTTCGTGGCCCGCCCGATCGGCGGCTTCATCTTCGGATCCCTGGGCGACAAGGTCGGCCGCAAGAAGATCCTGATGGTCACAATCGTGGGCATCGGCGTCGTCACCGGCCTGATCGGCCTGCTGCCCAACTACATGACCATCGGCGTCGCCGCCCCCATCCTGCTGGTCGCGCTGCGCATCCTGCAGGGCCTGGCCGTCGGCGGCGAGTGGAGCGGTGCTGTCATCATCGCCGTCGAAAACGCCCCCGTTGCCAAACGCGCCCGCTACGCGGCCCTGCCGCAACTCGGCTCCCCAATTGGCACCATCCTGTCCTCGGGCGGCTTCTTCGGCATGCTGTACCTGGTGGGCCAGGCCAACTTCGACGCCTGGGGCTGGCGGATCCCGTTCATTGCAGCGATCCCGCTGCTGGCCATCTCCATGTGGATCCGAAGCAAGCTCAGCGAATCCCCGGAATTTGAAGCGCTCATGGAGTCCGGCGAAACCGAGCACGCCCCCATCCGCGGCGTGCTGACGAAGAGCTGGCGACAGATCCTGGTGGGCATGTGCTCCGCGCTGCTCGGCATTGGCGGTTTCTACCTCATCACCAGCTTCGTGGTCTTCTACGGCACCAAGGTTCTCAAAATGCCGTACGAAACCCTGCTGCTCGGCTCTCTCCTGGCCGCCGTGGTGGAGATCTTCGCCCTGATCTGGGCCGGCCGCATGGGTGAGAAGTTCGGCGCCAGCAAAGTCATTCTCTGGGGCGGCATCGCGTCCGCCGTCATCGCTGTCCCCGTTTTCCTGGCCATCGACACCGCCAATCCCGTCCTCGTCATCCTGGCCATGATCGTCGGCGTGTCCACGCTGTCCATCCCGTATGCCGTGTCCGGAACGGCCCTCACCGCGCTCTTCGCCACGAGGGTCCGCTACACGGGCGTCGCCATCACGTCGAACAGCGCCGGCGTCATCTCCGGCTTTGTGCCACTCATCGCCACCGCCCTCGTGGCCGCCAACGGAAACTCGTTCTGGCCCGGCGCCATCATCCTGCTGGTGGTGTCCGTGCTGACCGCCCTGTCCGGACTGTTCCTGCCCGCACTGAGCATCGAAGAAGAAGGAATGAAGCATTGAGCACCACAACCACCGCCGGGCACCTGATCGTTGCCCAGCTCGAACGAGCCGGCATCCAGCGCGTCTACGGCGTCCCCGGTGAAAGCTTCCTGGACGTCCTGGACGGCCTGCACGGCTCCGCCATCGAAACCGTGGTGACCCGCCATGAAGGCGGCGCCGGGTTCATGGCCCTCGCCGAGGGCCGGCTCACCGAGCTTCCGGGCATCGCCATGGTGACGCGCGGCCCGGGTGCCGCGAATGCCTTCATTGCCATCCACACCGCGCACCAGGACGCCACGCCGATGATCCTGTTCGTCGGCCTCATCCCGGTCGCCGACCGCGGCCGGGAGTCATTCCAGGAATTCGACATCAACGCCTGGTTCGGCAGCACGGCCAAGAAAGTCGTGACGCTCGACGACGCCGGCTCCGACGCCCGCGTGGTGGACGACGCCATCTTCACAGCGCTCAGCGGCCGGCCGGGTCCCGTGGTGATCGGCCTTCCCGAAGACGTGCTGGTCCACGCCATCGAATCCGGCACCGTGGAGCCCCGCACCGTGGCCCGGACCGAACCTGCAACAGCGGACCTCGCCGGCCTCGAGGCGAAGCTGGCCGCGGCCAGGAAGCCACTGGTCGTGGTGGGCGGCGAAGGCTGGGACCAGGAATCCTCCGAGGCGCTGGCCGGCTGGGCCTCCCGCCACGGCATCCCCGTGCTCGCGGATTTCCGCGCCTACGACGCCGTCCCGCACAGCAGCGACGCCTACGCCGGCTACCTCGGCTACGCCCGCAGCGACGCCAACGCCCGCCGCCTCGACGAGGCCGATCTGCTGGTGTTTGTCGGCTGCGTCCGCGCCGACGTACTCTCCGACGGCTACAAGCGCGGACTGGATGCCGTCACCGTCGTCGTCCACCCCGGCGCCGACCTGCTGGGCCACTTCGGCCGGCTGGACCAGCACATCCCGGCCCACGTCGTGTCCTTCGCGAACGTACTCGCCGCCACGGAATCCGAGGTGGAACCCGTGGCCGGCTGGCTGACCGGGGCCCGCGCAGACTACGAAAAATTCTCCACCGCGCAGCCGGACGGTGGCACCGGTGTTGACCTCGCCGTCGTGATGGAAATCCTCAAGCAGGAAATGGACCACGACGCCGTCATCACCTACGGGGCCGGGAACCACTCGCTGTGGCCGGCCCGCTACCTTAGGCACAACACGGCGAACTCCCTTGCCGCGCCCCGCAACGGTGCCATGGGCATGGGGATCCCGGCGGCGGTGGCTGCCTCTCTGGCCTACCCCGGCCGCCAGGTGATCTCCGTGGCTGGTGACGGCTGCTTCCTGATGAACGGCCAGGAAATGGCCACGGCCATGGGCCATGGCGGGAAGTTCATCGCCCTCGTGGTGGACAACGGCATCTTCGCCACCATCCGCGAGCACCAGGAAGGCCACTACCCGGGCCGCCCCTCGGGCACCCACATGACCAACCCGGACTTCGCCGCGCTGGCCCGGTCCTACGGCGGCTACGGCGAACGCGTGGAGAAGGCCGAGGACTTCGGCGCCGCCTTCCGCCGCGCTGCCGAATCCGGGCTGCCGGCGGTCCTGCACCTCCCGCAGGACCCCGCCACCCGCTCACCCAAAACCGCCAGCAACTGACCGGAGCCCGCCATGATCACCCTGCACAACATCATCAACGGTGAGATCGCCCCCGCGGCGGACGGAACAGCTGCGGCCACCCTGCCGTTCTTCGACCCCACCACCGGTGCCCAGCTCGGCACCGCCCCGGACAGCGACGCCGACACGGTGGACCGCGCGTTCCAGGCCGCCCACACCGCCTTCCAGAGCTACAAGCGGACCACCCCGGCCGAACGCCAGGCCATGATGCTCAAACTCGCCGACCTCATCGAAGCCAATGTGGACCGGCTCCTGGACGCCGAGGTTGCCTGCACCGGCAAACCCCGCCCGGGCACCCGCGAAGTTGAGATCCTCCGCGGCGCCGACCAGCTGCGCTTCTTTGCCGGCGCCTGCCGGGTGGTGTCCGGGACGGCGCAGACCGAATACGTCCGCGGCTTTTCCTCCACCGTCCGGCGGGAGCCGCTCGGTGTGGTCGCCCAGATCACGCCTTGGAACTACCCGTTCATGATGGCCATCTGGAAGATCGGACCGGCGCTCGCCGCCGGCAACACCCTGGTGCTGAAACCGGCGGACACCACCCCCTGGTCCACCCTGGTGCTCGGCGAACTGGCGCAGGAGGCCTACCCGGCCGGCGTCGTGAACATCATCTGCGGCGGCCGCGGGACCGGTGCCGCCATGGTGGATCATGAGATCCCGGAAATGGTGTCCATCACCGGCTCCACCCGTGCCGGGGCGCAGGTGATGTCCGCGGCGTCGAAGACCCTCAAGGATGTCCACCTGGAGCTGGGCGGCAAGGCACCGGCGATTGTCTTCGCCGACACCGACATTGACCTGGCGGCCCGGGAGATCGCGCTCGGTGCATTCTTCAACGCCGGACAGGACTGCACCGCTGTGACCCGCGTGCTCGTGGAGGAACCGATCCACCAGGAGTTCGGGGCAGCGCTCGCCGCGGCGGCCGCGGCGCTGCAGGTCGGCGGCGACGCCGCAGACCTGGGTCCCCTGAACAGCGCCGCGCAGTTGGACCGGGTGGAGGGCTTTATGTCCCGGCTGCCCGCCAACGCGAAGATCCTTGCCGGGGGCAAGCGGATGGGCGCCGGCTATTACTTCGAACCGACCGTGATTGACGGAGTGTTCCAGGCCGACGAGGTGGTGTGCGAGGAAATCTTCGGACCCGTGGTCACCGTGCAGCCGTTCCGAAACGAAGCGGAAGCCGTGGAGCTCGCCAACGGGACCAAATACGCGCTGGCCTCCAGCGTCTGGTCGAACAATCACGGCATCGTCACCCGGGTGTCCAACGAACTGGACTTCGGCTCCGTCTGGATCAACTGCCACCAGGTGATCCCGGCAGAGGCCCCGCACGGCGGGTTCAAGCACTCCGGCACCGGCAAGGACCTGTCCGTCTTTGGCCTGGAGGATTACACCCGCATCAAGTCAGTCACCACCTCCCACCGCTGAGAGCCACGCTAGGTAACCCATGAAACTCGATCTGCTGCTGCGCAACGCGGACATCATCACCATGGACGGGCGCCGCCCGCATGCCACCTCGCTGGGGATCTGGCAGGGCCGGATTGTGGGCCTCGACGAAGACGTGGACGGACTGGAAGCCGCCGAGGTCCTGGACCTTGCCGGCGCCACAGTGACCCCCGGCTTCATTGATGCCCACTGCCACACCACCTGGTTCGGGCTCAGCCTTGGTGAACTGGACGTCTCCGCGGCGCGCGGATTGAACCAGCTCTACGCCCTGCTGGAGGCAGGCATCGCGGCAGACAGGTCCGCAGGACAAGAGACAGGGCCCGCGCCCGGCCCGGCCGGAGGCTGGCTCCTGGCCACCGGCTTCAGCCAGCAGCAGCACGGCGGCGAGTTTCCAGACATCACGGTCCTGGACCGGATCACCGGAGACCGGCCGCTGTTCATGCGGCACAACTCGGGCCACATGGCCGTCGTCAACACCGCAGCGCTGCGGCTGGCCAACGCTGAACAGGCGTCGTTCCCGGATCCCGACGGGGGCGTCATCGTCCGCGACGCCGGCGGGCGCCCCACCGGGCTGGTCCAGGAAACGGCGCAGCAGCTGATACAGCAGCTCATCCTCCCGTACTCCAGCGAGGCCATCGAGGAAGCACTGGATCGGGCCACCGGCCACTACGCCGCGGAGGGCATCACGAGTTTCACCGAGGCGGGGATCGGCGGCGGCTGGATCGGCCACAGTCCGGAGGAGCTGGCCGCCTACCAGCGGGCGGCCTCCGCGGGCAGGCTCCACGCCCGGGCGCAGCTGATGCCCGTTCTGGATGTGCTCCACCCGCTCGGCGGGCAGCACCCGCCGGACGCCCCGCGTGCGGGCCTGGACCTGGGCATCACCAGCGGGTTCGGCGACGACTTCCTGTCCCTGGGCCCGGCGAAGGTGTTCCTGGACGGTTCCCTGCTCGGCGAAACAGCGGCGGTCAGCCAGGATTACTGCAGCCACGGGCACACGGACAACACGGGCAACACCGGCTACTTCCAGGCGGAGCCGGAGGAGCTCCGGGGAAAGATCGAGGCCGTCTACGCCGCTGGCTGGTCGATCGCGGCGCACGCCATCGGCGACCGCGCCGTTGACCTCGCGATCGAGATCATCACCAGCTGTGCGGCGAAATACGGCCCGCGGGTGGTGCCCAACCGGATCGAACACGCCTCGATGACCAGGCCGGAACAGCTCCAACGGCTGGCCGCCGCCGGCATCGCCGTCACCCCGCAGGCCAGCTTCTTCGCCGACGGGGGGGACGGCATGACCGCCTCGCTCGGTCCGGAACGGCTCGGCTGGGCCTACCGTGCCGCGTCGTTCCTGACCGCGGGCGTGACACTCGCGGGCAGCTCCGACCGGCCCGTGGCGGACGGGAATGTGCTCCGCGGAATGCAGGCCTTCGTGGACCGGCGCACCGCCTCCGGCGCCGTTTTCGGGAACCCGGACGAGCGGCTCAGCCCGGTCCAGGCCCTGGCGGCGTACACCACCGGAGCCGCCGCAGCCACCGGAACGGCGCACCTTAAAGGCTCCCTGAGTCCCGGGAAACTCGCCGACTTCACCGTCCTGTCCGGGTCCCCGCTCTCCGCAGTCAGCATTGCGGACCTCAACGTCCTCGCCACCGCCGTCGGGGGCACCTTTACTTTCCAGGCGCCCGGCACCCACTCCCGTGCCGCGGGCGATTCTGCCCTGGCTACCCCATCCATCACCACCGCTACCAATCGTTCATAGGGGATCACAGTGACTACTCAGACGGCTTTCAGCACCCGCGACGCCGCATTCGTGCGGGACTTCCACATCATGAGCGAATTCGGCGCCACCGAGAAGGGCGGCGTGGAACGGCAGGCTGCCAGCGTGCCGGACGGCCAGCAGCGGCAATGGCTCAAAGGCCTGCTGGAAGCCCGGGGTTTCACCGTACGGTTCGACCGGGCCGGCAACCAGTGGGGCCTGTACGAGGCCGTCCCGGGTGCTCCCTTCGTGGTCGTGGGGTCCCACATGGATTCCCAGCCGACGGCGGGACGCTACGACGGTGCGTACGGCGTGCTCGCAGCGGCCCACGCGGCATTCCGGCTCGTGCAGCAGTGGGCCGCGGCCGGACCGGGAGGGCAGCCCCGGTTCAACATCGCAGTGGTCAATTGGTTCAACGAGGAGGGCTCCCGGTTCAAGCCCTCCATGATGGGCTCCTCCGTCTACACCGGGAAACTCGAACTCGACACCGCGCTGGCCACCACCGACGCGGCCGGAGTCTCGGTCCGCGAGGCACTGGACGCCATCGACTGCCGGGGCAACTACGACGGCCCCGAAGCCGCCTACTGCGCCGAGATCCACATTGAGCAGGGCCGGAGCATGGAGCGCGAAGGCGTCACCATCGGCCTGGTGAACTCCAACTGGGCGGCCAACAAATACGAGTTCGTGGTCCACGGCGAGCAGGCCCACACGGGTTCCACTGTGATCGCCGACCGGAAAGACGCGCTGCTGGGCGCGTCCATGATGGTGGTCGCCGCCCGGGAACTCGCCGACACTTTCCCCGGCGTGCTGCACACCTCTGTTGGGCAGCTGAACGTCTACCCCAACTCGCCGGTCGTGGTGCCTTCCCGGGTGAGCCTGCTGCTGGACCTGCGCAGCGCCGATGAATCTGTCCTTGCCGAGGCGGACACTCTGCTGCACGAGCGGATTGCCGGGATCGAGCGGCTGGCGAACGTCACGGTGGAACGCAACCACGCCCACTCCTGGCCCGTGACGCCGTACCAACCGGAAGGCGTTGAACTCGCGGCCAAGGTGGCGGCCGACCTGGGACTGGCGAACAAACAGGTCATGACCCTGGCCGGCCACGATTCGACCAACATGAAGGACCTTGTCCCGACGGTGATGCTGTTCGTGCCCAGTGTGGACGGGATCTCCCACAACGAGCACGAATACACCACGGATGAGGACATCGTGGCCGGGCTGACGATGCTCACGGAGGTTGTCAACCGGCTCTGCAACGGCGTGCTGGAGGACTGACCCCGGCAGGCGGTGCCGCGCGCCGCGCGCTCACCCAAGCGCCGGTGCCGCGGAAATCCAGAGGGGTGGTCGGACCGCCACACCGTCCGCGTCGGGGTTGGCCACATGCAGGGTCGGGATGGCGGACTCCTCGATGACCGCAGCCTCGTGTCCTGCCTCGCCGAGGCGTTCGCGCAGGGCGTTCAGGTCGCCGGCGTATTCGAAGCCCAGCCCGGCTTGCCCGCCCGCGGTGCTTGTTCCGAGCATCAAGACGCCGCCGTTTTTGGCCGTGAACGTCTCCGATTCAGCCGTGTCGGTGTCTGTGGTTGTGTCGACGTTGCCGACGGCGCCGCTGCCTGGAACCGGGCGGGGCACGGCGCCGATGTCACGCAGCGTCCGGGCCGCCGCTACGGCGTCCTCGGAGAACCAGACGCCGACGACGGCGAGGGCCGGGTCCGCGTCCGCTGAACCGCCCCAGCTGCCGTCGCTCGCGGGGGTGGCAGGGTCGGCCAGGAAACTGAATCCGTCCGCGGCGGTGATGCGGCAGGAGGGTCCGTGGTCCGCGTCGACGAGTTCCGCCGTGGTGCCGCCTTCGGCTGCTCCGGCCTCCTTGGTCCGCCGGGCAAATTCCTTGAGATCCCCGACCTCGACGCCGAGGGAGGTGGTGCCGTCCTCCGCCGAGCCCGCCTCGGCGAAGTGGAGCGCCAGGCGGCCGGATCCGGCGTCGAACTCCCGCCACGTGGGCTCGTCGACGGTCTTGGCCAGGCCCAGAGCGGCAAGCAGCCGCTCCCATTCATCAAGGCGGGAAGTGAAATGGATCGGACGGACACGCAGCATCGTTGCTCCTCAGGTGTGACGGATTCCAGCTCTCAGGGATATCGTGCCACCAAAGTACGGCAAGTGGTCAGTACCGGGCAGAATGGTGCCATGGCTGTTGAACTCGAGGAACTGCTGGTGAAAGACGCGGCGCAGTGGCGTGCCTGGCTGGAACTACACCACGCGGAGAGTCCCGGAGTATGGCTGGTGCTGCACAAAAAGGGTGGTGCCGTCACGGAGCTGGACTACGAGGCTGCGCTGCAGGAAGCGCTGTGTTTCGGCTGGATTGACGGCCAGGGCCGGCGCCGCGACGAGTGGAGTTCCTTCCAGCGGATGACGCGACGGGGACCGAAGAGTGTGTGGTCCGCCCGGAACGTGGAGCGGATCGGGCGCCTCGAAGCCGCCGGCAGGATGGCTCCGGCCGGGCGGGCCGCCGTCGAGAGCGCCAAAGCGGACGGCCGCTGGGAAACCGCCTACGCGGGAGCGGCGACGGCGGAGGTGCCCGAAGACCTCGCTGCGGCCATCGCCGCCGAACCGCGGGCGCAGGCGATGTTCGACGTGCTGACCTCGGTGAACAGGTACGCCCTGATTTACCGCACCAACGGGGTGAAGCAGGCCGCCACCCGGGAGAAGAAGATCGCGGGGTTTGTCGAGATGCTCGCCCGGCACGAAACGCCGTATCCGCAGACCAGACGCCCGCCGGTACCCTAAAGCCCAGGGCGCAGCGGTACTAGCCGCCAGGACCGCACGGCCCGACCCCGGTCAGCTAGGCCGAGGGCAGGTCTTCCATCGGGAAGGCCACGGCCTCGCCGACCACGCGGAGGCAGAGCTCCGTGCCCGGTCGGGCGATCGAGGCGTTCCAGTGCCGGATGGTGATGATTTCACCGCCGCCCGGGTACCGGTGGTCCGCCACGGCGCCTTCCGCCAGGACGGGCGGGACGGAAAGTTTGAGCCGGACGGTGGTTTCAGGCCCGAAGTAATCGGTATCCACTACAACGCCGCGGATCGGGCCGTCTTCGGCGATCCGGATTTGTTCGGGGCGCAGCATGAGCTGGACCCGGCCCTGTGCCGGGGGCCGGCGCACGGGGATGCCGCCCAGCGAACAGGTGGCCAGCGAACCCTCCATCCAGGCGTCGAGGATCACGGCGTCGCCCAGGAATTCGGCGGTGGCGCGGTCCGCGGGGCGGGTGTAGACGATGAAAGGGTTGCCGATCTGCGCCAGCCGTCCGCCCCGCATCACCGCCACCTGGTCCGCGAACGACAGTGCCTCGCCCTGATCGTGGGTAACCAGGATGGTGGTGACGCGGGCGTCGTGCAGCACCTTGCCCACAGCGCGGCGGGTGGCCACACGCAGGCCCGCGTCCAGGGCCGAGAACGGTTCGTCCAAAAGCATCAGTTCCGGCTCCCGGGCGAGGGCCCGGGCCAGGGCCACCCGCTGCTGCTGCCCGCCGGAGAGCTCGTGCGGGCGGCGTTTGGCCATCGACGGGTCCAACGAGACCATGGCCAGCAGCTCGGACACCCTGGCCTTGACGCCGCGGTGCCCGCCGGGGAGCCTGGCGGCGTCGAGACCGAAGGAAATGTTCTGGCCGACGCTCAGATGCGGGAACAGGGCGCCATCCTGCGCCACGTAGCCGACGTGGCGCTTGTGCGCCGGGACCCAGACGCCGTCGCCGGCGACCTTGGCGCCGTTGAGCGAAATGCTGCCCGTGTCCGGGTGCTCAAAACCGGCGATCAGCCGCAGCAGCGTGGTTTTGCCCGAGCCGGAGGGTCCCACGATCGCGGTCGTGCCGCCCTTCGTTACCGAGAGATTTACGCCCCTCAGAACCGCCTGGGAGCCGAAGTTCTTGGTGGCGGCATCGATTTCAAGGTGGCTGTTGGTGCTGGTAGCCACTGACGCGGCGACCCGCGGTTCCGGGAGCCGGGAAGGGCTGTGGTCGGTTTCGGTCACTGTCCCGCTGCTTTCTTGGACTGCTGGAAGAGGAGGTAGGTCATCGGCGCCGAAATCAGGATCATCAGGAGGGCGTACGGGGCGGCGCCGGCGTAGTCGATTTCGCTGCTCTTGCTCCAGAACTCGGTGGCGAGTGTGCGGGTGCCGTTGGGGGAGAGCAGCAGTGTCGCGGTAAGTTCATTCACGATCGCGAGGAACACCAGCGCGGCCCCACCGGCGGCGGCGGGGGCGGTGAGCCGCAGCGTGACCCGGAGGAAGGCCAGCAGCGGCGGTTTGCCGAGCGCCTGCGCGGCCTCGTCGAGTTCCTTCGGCGCCTGGGCCAGGCCGGAACGGATGTTGACCAGCGCGCGCGGCAGGAACAACAGCACATAGGCGGCGATCAGCAGCGCCGACGTCTGGTAGAGGTTCGGCGCGGCCTTGATGCTGACCGTCACAAACGCCAGGCCCACCACGATCCCCGGCATCGAGCTCGTGATGTAGTTGGACAGTTCCAGGGCCTTGCTGAACCAGCTGGGGTGCCGCACGGCCAGGTACGCCATCGGAAACGCGACGACGGTCGTGGCCAGGGCGCCGGCGAGGCCGTACACCAGGGTCTGCAGCAGGGCCGGCAGGAATTCCTCCGCGGCCCAAATTTCCGGGCCGCCGGAGTAGATCCAGCGCAGCACGAACGCCAGCGGCAACCCGAAGGCCAGCGCCGTGAGCGCGATCAGAAAAAGCTGGGCCGGGAGCTGGTAGGCGCGCAGCGGAAGACGCAGGGCGCGGGCCTGGGCGCCGGAGCCGATCCTGGCATAGCGGGCACTGCCGCGGCTGCGCACCTCCACCAGCAGCAGGATCAGGCACAGGAACACAAGTACGCTGGCCAGCATGTTCCCGGCCGTACCGTTGAAGGTGGACTGGTACTGCACCATGATCGCGGTGGTGAAGGTGTCGAAACGGATCATCGCGAAGGCGCCGTATTCGGCCAGCAGGTGCAGGGACACGAGCAGCGCGCCGCCGGTCATCGCAATCCGCAGCTGCGGCAGCACCACCCTGAAGAAGGCGCGCCAGGCGCCAAGGCCCAGGGACGCGGCGGATTGCTCGATGGCCGGGTCCAGCCGGCTGAGCGTGGCGGCGGCCGGGATGTAGACGAGGGGGAAATAGGACAGCGTAGCGATCAGCACTCCGGACCAGAGGCCCTCGAGCGACGGAATCGCGGAGACCCAGGCGTAACTGTTGACGAAGGCGGGGATGGCCAGCGGGGCGGCGAGCAGCACGGCCCACCACTTGTGCCCTTTGAGCTGGGTGCGTTCCACCAGCCAGGCACCGCCCACCCCGAGGATGAGGCACAGCGGCACCGTAGCCAGCATCAGCAGCACGGTGTTGAGCAGCAGCTCGCCGACGCGTTCCCGGAAGATCAGCTTCACGGCGGTGTCCCACCCCGTGGCCGCCGTCATGACGATGACGTAGCCCAGTGGAATCAGCGCGAAGAGGGCGATGAGGACCGCCAGGACAGAAATTACAGAAACGCCGAAAGGCGGGCGGGGGCGTTTGCCCCTGCCCGCCGTCGTCGTGCTCCCGGATGTTTCGGGAGCCGCCAGCTTGGTGGTCACGTGGTTACAGGAGTCCTGCCTTGGTCATCAGCTCGGTGACCTTTGCGGAGTTCAGCTTGGCAGGATCCACGGTGGGTGCCTGCAGTTCCGCCAGCGGGACGAGCTTCTCGTTGGCCGGGACGTTGGAAGCGATGGCGTACTCGAAGGAGGTGCCCTTCTGCAGGATTTCCTGGCCCTGCTTCCCGGTGATGAACTTGACGAAGGCCTGGGCCGCCGCCGCGTTCTTCGAGGAGTTCAGCACGCCGCCGCCGGAGACGGACACGAAGGCGCCCGGATCTTGGTTCTTGAAGTAGTACGGGGTGACGTTCTTGGAGTTCTCGCCGGTCTTGGCCTGGTCACCGTAGTAGTAGTAGTGGTAGATCAGTGCGGCGTCGACTTCTCCGGCGTTGACTGCCTTCATGGCGGTGCTGTTGCCCTTGTAGGCTTTGGAGTTCGCCTTCATGCCCTGGAGCCATTCCTCGGTGGCGGCTTCGCCCTTGAGCTCGAGCAGCGCGGAGACAATCGCCTGGAAGTCGGCACCGGACGGCGATGCTGCCCACTTGCCCTGCCACTCCGGCTTGGCCAGGTCCAGCATGGACTTGGGCAGCTGGTCTTCGGTGAGCTTGGCCTTGTCGTAAACCAGCACGGTGGAGCGGGCGGCGATGCCGGTCCACTTGTTGGTGGAGGGACGGAATTCCGCCGGCACCTGGTCGATCGTTGCCTTGTCGACGTCGGCGAAGAGCCCGGCGTTTTCCACCTGGGCCATGGCCGGGGAGTTCTCCGTGAGGAAGACGTCGGCCGGGGACGCCTGGCCCTCCTGGATGATCTGGTTGGACATCTCGGTGTCCGAGCCCTGGCGCATCGTGACCTTGACGCCGGTTTCGGCGGTAAACGCGTCCACCCACTCCTGGGTCAGGGATTCATGCTGGGCGTTGTAGACCGTGATCTCTCCGGAGATCTTGGCGTCAGCGGCGGCGCTGCTGCTGGGGGCCGTGGAGGTGCTGGAGCCACAGGCGGCGAGGCCGAGCGCGGCGGTGGCGGCAAGTGCGATACCTGCCAGCGCGTTGTTGCGGATCTTCATGGGGCTGCTTTCTGAAAGGAATGTCTTGGGAACCCTGCCCCTGTGAGCGGGGAAGTTAGGGCATGCTCACTAGGAAAAACTGTAGGTTAGCCAAACCTAAGCAACCAAGTCGAGAGCGGGTTTAGTGATCAGGATCACATCAATTACGAAACTATTGCGTGACTTAATTCCCGGCCGGAAGTTCCGGCGGTGACTCTGCCGCTGTCCGCGCGACCGCCGCGGCGGGGATCGACGCCGCGGCTTCCAGCACGGTCCACGCCTGCAGTTGGGTGGAAAGTTCGACGGCGGCGCCCGCCGGGTAGCCGCGGAGCGCGGGCAGCTCCGGGTGGGCGGAGAAAATGATCCGGCTGCCCTTGCCAGCCAGTGGCTCCCGGGCGGAGACGCTCCGTCGGCCCTCCCAGAACGCCTCGGCTGTGGCGTGCACCAGGGCCGCTGCCGTCTCCCGGGTCTGGGCCGGGAGCCTCCCGTCGGCGGCGGCCAGCGCCAGGTAGCGGGCCAGGATCCCGGTAAAGAGGCCGCCGTCGCCGCTTCCCTCGCAGCGCAGCACGGTGGCGCCGTGCCCCGCCATTGGGGCCGGGATGGTGAGGTGCTGCGCAACGGCCGCCACCAGCGACGCTGCCCGGGCCAGGTTCGCCGGACCGCCGAGCTCCAGCAGCGCGCCCAGGGCAGGCCCCTGGTTGTAGGAGTAGATCGTGCCCTCCAGGACTACCTCGCCGCCGGGTGTGATCCGCAGGCCGTCCCGGTACATGCCCAGTTCCGGGTCGAAAAGCCGGGCGTCCAGCCAATCCAGCAGGGCCTGCGCCTTGGTTGCCTGGCCGGTGCGGGCGTAGTACAGCGCCACCGGGGCCGTGGCCGGAGTGTTCTTGAAGTCCCGCTTCTTGCTCCAGAAGGTGCCGCCGCCGAGGTCGTCCGTGGAGGCGGAATCGAACTGCAGCGTGAGGTTCTGCAGGACCTTGGCATTGCGGCGCCGGCCGGCCGCTTTGCGGCTTTGCGTGGCGAGCTGCTCCAGCCGCAGCGTGGACAGCGCGAGCCACGCCATGTCGTCGTAGTAGTTGTTGACGACGGTGAAGAAGTTGCGCAGCCGGATCCCGGTGACCAGCCGGGAGGCGAGCCTGCCGGCGCTGGGCCGGTTCTCGCCGTCGAACCGTCCTCCGGGCCGGCTCCCGGTGCCGAGCTCGCGGCGGCCGGTGTCCACCAGGCAGTCCAGATAGTGCGCCTGCCACCAGTAGTGCCAGGGCCGGACCAGGTTCTTAAGCCGACCCGAGGGGCGCGCGACCGCGGCGAGGTGGGTTCCCGGCAGGAAGAAGAGCCGCTGCCCGAACATCCTGGTCACCGAGCGGGCCGCTTCGTCCGCGCGGAATGACCAGTCGGGGGCGGAAGCGTCTGCCGGGCTCATGGTTCCAGCCTAGTAGTGGCGGCGTGAAGGTGCGGAAAGCCCGCAATCCAGTTAACATTCACTAACTAATGTTCCCGGTCGGTTCGTGACGCTGCACACAGTGCCGGGGGGACGTTCCACATCAAGGAGGATGCATGGACATCGAAGGTACAGTTGCGCTGATTACGGGCGGGGCCTCAGGCCTGGGAGCTGCCACGGCACGGCGCCTGTTCGACGCCGGCGCCTCCGTGGTGCTGGTGGATCTGCCAGGTTCCGCCGGTGACGCCTTCGCCGCCGAGCTGAACGCCGGTCCCAAGGCCCGGGCGGAGGCCCCCGGCGGCAACCCGAGGGAGACGGCCAACAAGGCGGTCTTCGTTCCCGCCGACGTCACCAGCGAGGGGGACGTGCAGGCGGCCGTTGACGCGGCCGTCGCTCTCGGCCCGCTGCGGATCGTGGTTAACTGCGCCGGGATCGCCACCCCCGGCAAGGTCCTGGGCCGCGACGGTGTGCTGCCGCTGGAGGCCTTCAACCGGGTCATCCAGATCAACCTCGTGGGCACGTTTAATGTCATCCGCCTTGCCGCCGCCGCAATGGCCGCCACCGAGCCGGCGGTGACCGGGCTCGGCGGGCCGGAGCGCGGCGTCATCATCAACACCGCCTCGGTCGCCGCCTTCGACGGCCAGATCGGCCAGCCGGCCTACGCCGCGTCCAAGGGTGCGGTGCACGCGATGACGCTGCCGATCGCCCGCGAACTGGCGCGGTCGCTGATCCGGGTGGTTACCATCGCACCGGGGATCTTCGAGACGCCCATGATGGCGGGGCTGCCGCAGGAGGCCCAGGATTCCCTCGGGCAGCAGGTGCCGCATCCGTCCCGGCTGGGCCGCCCCGCCGAGTACGCAAACCTTGCCGCGCACATTGTGGACAACGCGATGCTCAATGGCGAGACCATCCGACTCGACGGCGCCATCCGGATGGGACCGAAGTGACGCGGCCCAGGCTCCTCGGTTCTGCCGCTCCGGCCGATTCCGTCGCGGGGCTGCCGACCGCCGATTTCTTCGACTTCGAGTCGATGCTCAATGCCGCGGAGCACGCCAAGCTGGCCGAACTGCGGGTGTTCCTGGCCCGTGAGGTGGCACCCTTTGCCGGTGAGTGGTGGAACACGGCTGAGTTCCCCGCCCACATCCTGCCGAAGCTGGCGGCGCTGGAGCTCAGTGCCCCGGCGCAGCGCGGCTACAGCCATCTGTTCGCCGGCCTGGTGATCGCCGAGATGACCCGGGTGGACACCTCGCTGGCGACGTTCTTCCTGGTCCACCACGACCTCTTTGTCGAATCGCTCTACGGCTTCGGCTCAGAAGAACAGAAGGCGCGCCTGCTCGACGACGCCGCCAGCCTCCGGACCACCGGCGCATTCGCGCTGACCGAACCGGAGCACGGCTCCGACGTTGCCGGCGGCATGGAAACCCGGGCCAGGCGGGTCCCTGGCGGCGCGGCCGACGGCGGCGATGCCTGGGTGCTCAACGGCGCCAAGCGCTGGATCGGCAACGGGACGTTTTGCGACTACCTCCTCGTGTGGGCCCGGGACGAGGCCGACGGCGGCATCCGCGGCTTCATCGTCGACGCGACGCTGCCGGGTGTGAACCGGAGCCGGATCGAGAACAAGATCGCGCTGCGCACGGTGCAGAACGCGGACATTGTCTTCACGGACGTGCTGGTGGCCGAGGCGGACCGCTTCGCCGGGATCAGCAGCTTCGAGGACACCAACGAGCTGCTGCGCGGCTCGCGGATCATGGTCGCCTGGCAGGGTGTCGGGCAGCAACTGGCGGCGTTCGACGTCGCCCGGCAGTACGCCGTCGAACGCCAGCAGTTCGGGCGGCCGCTGGCGAAATTCCAGCTGGTCCAGAAGCAGCTGGTGACGATGCTCGGGAACGCCGTGGCAAGCATGGGGATGATGGTCCGGATCGCGCAGCTGCAGGAGCGCGGCGCCGCGGACATGCCGCAGGTGGCGCTGGCGAAGTCCTACGTAAGTGCACGGATGCGTGAGACCGTGGCGATGGGCCGGTCCCTGCTCGGCGGCAACGGGATCGTTACCGACTACCGGATGGCCAAGATCTTTGCCGACGCCGAGGCGATCTACACCTACGAGGGTTCGTTCGAGATCAACACGTTGATCGTGGGCCGGGCCGTGACCGGGGTTTCCGCGATCGTCTAGAAGATGGCGGGCTCTTTCTCCCCGGCCTCGATCCGGTAGTCCAGGCTGTTGTTCTTCACCGGCATGGGGCATGTTCCGTACGGGGTGAAGGCGCTGGGGTAGTTGATGGCCCGGTTGAAGTCCAGGATCACCGTCCGGTTTCCCCGGGAGTCGACGCGCGGACGGGCGGTGGAGACCTTCCGCCACTCGTCCGTCGTTTCCCCGTTGGTCTCGTCGTGGAACGTGACCGTCAGGGCGCCGAGCTTTTCCTCTTCCGCCTGCAGGTGGAACTCGTGGTCCTTGCCGGGCAGCCGGAACACCAGCTCCCCGACCGAGCGGTGGACCCCGTCGACCAGCGGGTTGGCGGTGCCGATCGGGACGTCCACGGGCTCCGGATAGGGGAGGAAGCGGGCTTCGACCACCAGGTCCGGCCGGTAGTCAAAGGTGGGGACGCCGTCGAACTCGGTGAACACGGGCGACCTTGAGTCCCGGGTGCGGACGGCATACCTGCCGGCGCGCATGGCCAGTTCCACGAGGACCTGCCGGCCGTCCCCGCCGCCGTAATGGACCCACAGCAGCGATTCCTCATCAGCAAGCGTTGCCCTGATGGTGCCGTCCACGGGTTCCCCGGTTGCCGCGAGGGTCAGCCCGTCCGGCGCGGCGGCAGTGAGGAATGCCGTCGCGCCGCCCGTGGACCAGAGCCCCGGGACGAGTTCGACGGCGGCCGGCCGGTTGTCCAGCCACTGGAACGAGGTCAGCGTCAGCCAGCCGTAGTCGCTGGCCAGGGCCGTGTTGCGGCTTTCCCGGAAGCGCCGCCAGCGGGCGAGCAGGGCGTCAGGATCGGTCGGCGGGATGTTCATGGATTCCTCCCCAGGCCTGCGGCCACGAGTTGTGATGCGGTGTCGCGGGCAGCGGTGGCCGCCGCCGGGTCGGCGTCGAGTACGCCGCTGGCCAGGCCGCCGTCGAGCACCAGGGTGAGGCTGCGGGCGAGCCGGTCCGGATCCTGGGCCCCGGCCTGGTCCGCCAGATCCCGGATCCAGGCCCGGATGTGCTCCTTGTGCGCCACGGTCCGGTCATGGACGCGGGTTCCGGAGACAGACTCGGCGGCGGCGTTGATGAAGGCGCAGCCCCGGTAGCCGTCACGGCGGCAGGCGCTGGCCAGGGCGTCGAACAGCCCGACGAGCCGGGCCGCGGGGTCAGGGCCGGCGGCTTCCGCCGCGGCGTGCAGCTGACCGGTCCAGATGCCGTCGACCTTCTCCAGGTAGGCCAGGATCAGTTCGTCCTTGGCCGGGAAGTACTTGTAGAACGTGGCCTTGGCGACCCCGGATTCGGCGATGATGGTGTCGATGCCTGCCGCCCGGAGTCCGTGCGCATAGAACAGCCGGAAGGCCGTGGCGAGGATTTTGTCCCTGGCCTGGCCGGCGGGCGTGCGGGCGGCCGGCGTTGCTTTGGCTGCTGGCGGCGTCATGGCTCCATGGTACAGACAAGTCTGTCTATGGTTGCCCTAGACAGGTCTGTCTGATAGCGTCCTGCCCAGTAGTAGACGGATCTGTCTACCCCGGCCGTGCTGTAACGGGCCGCCGGAACGTAATTCAGCGAAAAAGCGAGGACACCATGAGGATTGCAGTAATGGGAACCGGAAGCGTTGGCCCCACGATCGCAGGGGCCCTGTCCGCGCTGGGGCACGACGTGGTGATCGGCACGCGCGATCCGCAGGCGACGCTGGCCAGGACCGAGCCCGGTGCCACGGGCGGACCACCCTTCGGGGCGTGGCACGCGGCGCACAGCGGTGTCTCGGTCGCCACCTACGCGGACGCCGCTGCGGCGGCGGACATCGTCATCAACGCCACCAACGGTGCAGGCTCCCTCGAAGCGCTGGCCGCAGCGGGAGCAGAAAACCTGGCGGGCAAGGTGCTCATGGACGTCGCGAACCCGCTGGACTTCTCCCACGGGTTTCCGCCGTCGTTGAACCCTGTGAACACCGACAGCCTCGCGGAGCAGATCCAGCGGGCCTTCCCCGAAGCCCGGGTGGTCAAGACCCTCAACACGATGACCGCCAGCGTGATGGTGGACCCGGCGAGCGTGGCCGGGGGCGACCACTCCGTTTTCGTCTCCGGAAACGACGCGGCCGCCAAAGAGGTCGTGGGCGGGCTGCTCGCGGGCTTCGGGCACCGGGACATCATCGACCTGGGCGACATCACCACCGCCCGCGGCGCCGAAATGGTCCTGCCGATCTGGGTGCGGATCTGGGGCGTGTTGGGCACTCCAGCGTTCAACTTCAAGATCGCCCGGTAGACCGTCACCCAACTCACTCGCAGCTGTGGCCGTTTTGGGCGTCCAAAACGGCCCACATTTGCGAGTCACATGGAACCCGCGGGCCGGGTTCGGGCGTGTGGTCGGGGCGCGTCTGGTTGGGCGGGTGCCGGTGCGCGTAGGCTGGCTGCATGGCTCTTGAAATCCTCGGGACCGTTCTCGCCTGCCTGGCGGTGATCGTCGGGTTCACGCTGGCGGGGATGGCCGCGCTGCGGCGGGGCGGGAGCCCGAAGGGTGCCACCGGTACGCTCGGCAGTGTGCTGGGCATGATGGACCCTGCCACCGGCGCACCCACCCGCCAGGAGGCGGCCGCGGCCCGGGAAGAGCTCAGGCAGCAGCGGCATGAATCCAGCCAGTCCGGCAACGGCCCGGATCACAGCGATCCCTACAGTGGCCGGATCATCTTGCCGGCAAGATCACGCGCCGAGCATCACGTCAAGGACCCCGACACTATTTGAGACGGATTCCGCCGCCGCCCGGACTCCGGGTAGCATCCTGTAGGAAGAAAGTAACCCGGCTCACAGTATCCAGCGCAGTGTACGAGCCAAGTTCCCTCGAGAGATGGTTTCCATGGCTGACACTGCAATGAATTCCGGCACCGATCTCGCCTCCGAACTACGCGCCGACGTACGCCGCGTGTCCACCCTGCTCGGCGAATCCCTGGTCCGCCAGCACGGCCCGGAACTCCTGGATCTGGTGGAGCAGGTGCGCCTGCTGACCAAGGAATCCAAGGAAGCGGCGCGCGGCGGTGCGGACGCCACCGGGCCGTGGAGCTCGTACGACGTCGTTGCCCAGGTCCGCGAACTGCTCGGCTCCCTGCCCCTTGAGCAGGCAACCGACCTGGTCCGCGCCTTCGCGTTCTATTTCCACCTGGCCAACGCCGCCGAGCAGGTGCACCGCGTCCGCGGGCTGCGCACCCGGCAGGAGAAGGACGGCTGGCTGGCCAGGGCTGTCAACGACATCGCCGGCCAGGCCGGGCCCTCGGTGCTGCAGGAAGTCGTCAACGAACTCGACGTCCGGCCCGTCTTCACCGCGCACCCCACTGAGGCCTCCCGCCGCTCCGTGCTGGACAAGGTCCGCCGGCTCTCCGACATCCTCGCCCAGAGCACCGCGGAGGGCACCTCCGCGCGCCGCCGCCAGGACCGCCAGCTCGCCGAAGTCATCGACCAGATGTGGCAGACGGACGAACTCCGCCAGGTCCGGCCCACCCCGGTGGACGAGGCCCGGAACGCCATCTACTACCTCACGGGCATCCTGGGCGACGCCCTGCCGGAGACGCTCTCCGACCTCTCGGAACTGCTCGGCGAACACGGCGTCACCCTGCCCACGGAGAGGGCCCCCATCCGCTTCGGCTCCTGGATCGGCGGTGACCGGGACGGCAACCCCAACGTCACCGCTGCCGTCACCCGTGAAATCCTGCAGATCCAGAACCAGCACGCCGTCCGGATCGGCATCGGCCTGATCGACGGGCTGATCTCCATCCTGTCCAACTCGACGGCGCTCGCGGGGGCGGACCAGGAGCTGCTGGACTCGATCGACGTCGACCTGGGGAACCTCCCGGGCCTGGACCGCCGGGTCCTGGAGCTGAACGCGCAGGAACCCTACCGGCTCAAGCTCACCTGCATCAAGGCCAAGCTGCTGAACACCGCCCGGCGCGTTTCGGCCGGATCGGCGCACGAGCCGGGCCGCGACTACACCGCCACCGCGGAACTCCTCGCCGAGCTCGGCCTCCTGGAGCGCTCGCTCCGGAACCACCACGCAGCGCTCGCCGCCGACGGCGCCCTGGCCCGGGTCCGCCGCGCCATCGCCTCCTTTGGCCTGCATCTGGCCACCCTCGACATCCGCGAACACGCCGACCACCACCACGACGCCGTCGGGCAGCTGATGGACCGCCTCGGCGGACCCGGCGTCCGGTACGCGGAACTTAGCCGTTCCGAGCGGCTGGAGGTGCTCGGTTCGGAGCTCGCTTCGCGGCGCCCGCTGTCCGGCCACCCGATCAAGCTCGACGGCGTCGCCGACGGCACTTACGACGTCTTCCGCGAGATCCGGCGGGCCCTGCGCACGTACGGCCCGGATGTCATCGAGACGTACATCATCTCGATGACCCGCGGCGCGGACGATGTCCTCGCCGCGGCGGTGCTGGCCCGCGAGGCGGGGCTGGTCAGCCTCTTCGGCGAGGCCCCCTATGCCAGGATCGGCTTCGCGCCGCTCCTGGAAACCGTGGAGGAACTGCGGGCCTCGGCCGAAATCGTGGACCAGCTGCTCTCCGACCCGTCCTACCGCGAGCTGGTGCGGCTCCGCGGGGACGTGCAGGAAATCATGCTCGGCTACTCGGACTCCAACAAGGAATCCGGGGTGATGACCAGCCAGTGGGAAATCCACAAAACCCAGCGCAAACTCCGGGACATCGCGGCGAAACACGGTGTCCGCGTTCGCCTGTTCCACGGCCGCGGCGGCTCCGTGGGACGCGGCGGCGGGCCGACCTACGACGCCATCATGGCGCAACCGAACGGCGTGCTGGAAGGCGAAATCAAGTTCACCGAACAGGGTGAGGTCATTTCCGACAAATACTCGCTGCCCGAACTCGCCCGCGAGAACCTCGAACTGTCGCTCGCGGCGGTCATGCAGGGCTCCGCGCTGCACCGCACCCCGCGCACCTCCGAGGACCAGCGCGAACGCTACGGCCACGTCATGGAGACCATTTCCGACGCAGCTTTCGCCCGGTACCGGACGCTGATCGATGACGCGGACCTGCCGGCCTACTTCATGGCGTCCACCCCGGTGGAACAGCTCGGGTCCCTCAACATTGGCTCCCGGCCGTCCAAACGGCCCGATTCCGGCGCGGGGCTCGAAGGTCTGCGGGCCATCCCGTGGGTGTTCGGCTGGACGCAGTCGCGGCAGATCGTGCCGGGCTGGTTCGGTGTGGGATCCGGGCTCAAGGCCGCCCGCGAGGCCGGCCACTCGGCCCAGCTGGTGGAAATGATGGACGGCTGGCACTTCTTTCGCTCAGTGCTCTCCAACGTGGAAATGACGCTGGCCAAGACGGATATGGACATCGCCGGATACTACGTCTCCACCTTGGTCCCGGAGGAGCTGCACCACCTGTTCCGTGCCATCAGGGCTGAATACGAACTTACTGTCACCGAGATCCAGAACCTGACCGGCGAGGTGCTGCTGCTCGACGCGCAGCCCACCCTGAAGCGCTCCCTGGAGATCCGCGACCAGTATCTCGACCCGATCAGCTACCTCCAGGTGGAACTGCTGCGCCGCATCCGAGCCGAGTCCGCCGCGGGGGAGAGCATGCCCAACGCCGAAATCGACGAACGCCTCCAACGTGCCATGCTCATCACGGTCAACGGCGTGGCGGCGGGCCTGCGCAACACCGGCTAATCCGACTGCCCCCGACCAACGTGACGGATCTTTCCCGGTGCAAGACTGTCTGCATGCCCACTTTCCTGGAGACGGAACGCCTTCTGCTCCGGCAGTTCACCCCCGACGACGCCGGGCTCGTGGAGCTGGACAGCGATCCGCGCGTGATGCGGTACATCACCGGCGGTATTCCGACCTCCCGGGGCGAGATAGAAGACGACTTCCTCCCGGCATTCCTCGCCTACTACCAGCGCTTTCCCGGCTACGGGTTCTGGGCCGCGCTCGAGCGGACGACCGGGGACTTCCTCGGCTGGTTCCACTTCCGGCCAGGCCCCGAGGATCCACAAGATCAGCCGGAACGGGGCCTTCGTCGCCGACTGGCCGGTGTGGGTTCCGGGCAATGAGCACGGCGACGTCGAGTACGCGGTCACCCGAGCTGAATGGGAGGCTGACGATTCCCGCTTTCGTCCCCAGTGACCCGCCGCTATCATCCCTGCCCGCCGCTATCACCCCGGCCGGACGGAAGACATTGCTGGGCACCCGCAACTCCAGCTAGGAGGCCCCGGGGAGGACCTCTCCGAACGGCACTACGACGGTACGGCGGGTTGTGCCGCCGTCGGAATACGGCAGTGTCCTGACGGGCACACCGTAGAGGGCCGTGAGTGCCGCGTCCGTGAGCAGCTCCTCAGCGGGCCCGGTCTTTGCGCCGCCGCGGCCCAGCAGGACCGCGCTGTCGGCCAGGGACAGGGCGTGGTCCGGATGGTGCGTGCTCAGCAGCATTGCCATGCCGTCGGCCATCAGTCCGCGCAGCAGTGACAGGACCCGCACCTGGTTCTTCAGGTCCAGGCCCGTGGCGGGCTCGTCCAGCACCAGCATCGGGCAGCCGGTGGCGATGGCCCGGGCGATCAGGACCAGTTGTTGCTCGCCGCCGCTCAGGGTCGGGAAACGGCGGTTCCGCAGCCCTTCGACGCCCACTTTCTCCATCGCGTCCAACGCCGCGGCCCGGTCCGCGGCGCCCGGCGTCCGGAAGATCCCCACCTGCCGCGCCCTCCCCATCAGGACCATGTCCAGGGCGCTGTAACCGAACGCGCTGCCATGGGCCTGCGGCACGTACCCCGCGCCGTCCGCCCGCCGCACCGTTCCTTCCGCGGGTTCCAGCAGACCGGCAGCGCACCGGACCAGCGTGGTCTTGCCGCTGCCGTTGGGGCCGAGCACCGCCGTGGCTGTGCCGGGAAGCACCCGGAATGTGACATCCCGGAACACCCACGCCTGCCGGGAGTAGCCGAAGCCCACGCCGTCCAGCTCAAGCACTTTCCCAGATCCTTTCCCGGTTCCGGCGGAGCAGCACGAAGAAAACGGGAGCGCCAATGAGGGCTGTCAGGACCCCCAGCGGGATCTCTCCCGCGGTCAAAGTGCGGGCTATGGTGTCCACCAGCACAATGTAGGCGCCGCCAAGGAGGAAGGACACGGGCAGGAGCACACGGTGGTCCGGGCCGACCCACATCCGGGCCAGGTGCGGCACCACCAGGCCCACCCAGCTGACCGCGCCGCTGACTGCCACCGCGCCGGCAACAATGAGTGCCACCGCCAGCAGCACCGCCCAGCGAAGTGGCCGCGGTTTCAGGCCCAGCGCCGCCGCGTCCTCGTCGCCAAGGGACAGCACGTTGAGCCGCCAGCGCAGCAGCAGAAGCACGACGGCGCCCCCCAGCACGGGGATAAGCGCCACGGCGACTTTCGCGTAGGTCGCCGTTGCCACACTCCCAAGCAGCCAGAAGACGATGGCCGGCAAAGTCGTGTTCGGATCCGCGATGTACGTCACCAAAGCCACCAGGGCCGAGAAAAACGAACCGGTAACCACCCCGCCGAGAACGATCATGAGCATCGGCGTTCCACCGCGGCCCGAGGTGATCAGGAAGAGCAGCCCCAGGGCCACCAGGCCAAAAGCAAAGGAACTGGCCACCAGCAGGAAGGTGCCCAGCCCGAGCAGCAGGGCCAGGGCGCCGCCGAAGGATGCACCGGCGGATACGCCGATGATCTCGGGACTGACCAGCGGGTTGCGGAAGATGGCCTGGAGTGCGGCGCCGCCAATCGCCAGGCCGCCGCCCACCAGCAGGGCAAGCAGGATCCGCGGCATCCGCACCAGCAGGACCACATTCTGTTCGGTTTGGCTGGCCTCGACCGGAAGAGGCACAAGCGGGGCGGCGAGGATCTGGACAACGTGCCCGAGCGGCACGTAGAACCGGCCCACGGCGAGCGCCACGAGACAGACAGCGGCCAGCATCATGGCGGCGATGACAACGGGTCCGAGGACCGCCGGGCCGCGTCCGCGCTCCGGGCTGCCGTGCTGGCCGGCTGCCCGGGGAGCCTGCGGACGGCGGTTCAGTTTCGCTGAGCTGGCTTCATCCAGCATTGAATTGTTGGTAGTCGGCGGAGCCGCTGTTCCCCGCGGTCCAGAGGATCTTGTCCAACTCTTCCGGCGTGGGTTCGTGGTTGTAGAGGAACCGGAAGTATTCGGTGACTTTGCCGCGCAGCCCGGAGCGGGCCTGGGGGAACGCGATATCGGAGAGCCAGTGCCACATGAGGGGAGACTCCTGGCCCGGGGGATCCCAGCGGTAGCCTCCGAGCGGCACCTTGTAGACGCGCCGCGTGCGCACGGCGGAGATGTCCTGCCAGACCGGATCCGAGTAGATGTCCTGGGGCATGGCCGCGTCGAAGTTGCCCAGCAGGATGACCTCGGGGTCCCACCTGAGGACCTGCTCCACGTCCAGGCCCACCATGCCGGCCCCGGGCAGCGGGTCCTGGCCGGTGGCGGGGTTGCTGCCGCCGACAAGCTTGATATAGAAGTCGTTGTAGGTATTGGCCGCCGCAGCTTTGAGCCCGCCGGTGAACCGGTTGAAGTAGAGAATGCTGGGACCCGCGGAGCCCCGGCCCGCCGCCAGTGTTTTGATCTCGTCAAGCTCCTGGTCGCTGCGGGCCTTGATCTGGGTGGCCCGCTCAGGTTTGCCCAGCATGGCGGCGAACATCGTCACCCAGGCGTCCACGTCCTCCTGCCGGCCCGTGTTTGTCAGGCCGATCACCGTCAGCCCGGCGTTCTCGAGCGGCTCGATCAGTTGCGCGTCCGACCACTGGATCACGACGTCGGGGTTCAGCGCACGCACGCTCTCGACATTGGGGGTGAAATCCTGCGTCGCGATGTCGTGGGGCAGGTCCAGCGCCTGCGGAAACATGCTGCCCATGATGCCGTCACGCATCGCGACCCAGGATGCGTTGTGCATCGCGCCCAGATGGTCGGCGCTGCCGTCGACGGCGACCAGCAGCGACGCCGCGGGCATCGGGATGGTCACCACACTCGTGACCGGCTGGGGAAACGTGACGGTCTTGCCCCGCTGGTCCGTGATGCTGATGCGTTCGGGCGCGGCGGTCCCGGTGTCACTGCCCGTGGGGGACGTTGGGGGAGGGACGGATGCTCCGCACCCGGTGAGGAGGGCTGCGGATCCGCCCGCGACCAATGCCTGAAGCACCGTGCGGCGGTTTAGATCGTCGACTCGCATGGCCGGACCCCCTATGCGTAGATTCTTCACAGGATCCGCTCGAAGGCAGAGGCTGTCAACGGGCAGTGCGGTCAGGGTCCCTTGCCGGGGCCAAGGCCCGGTGCTACGTTCGGAGGACCTTGTGCAGAAGGTGGCCAGCTCATGGTTGTTGACGGTGCCCAATTGTTTGTCCGCTATGCCTACCCGCCCAATTCGCGGGGCAGCTGCGGACCGCCGGACAGTGATGCGTTGCTGCACTACGGCCAGTCCGGCGTGACCGACCAGGGGCTCCGCGAACTGGCCAAAGGCTTCGCTGGCGCCTGGCCGTACCTGGAGTTGATCGCGGCCTCCACCGGCATCCGCGATCCGCTCGATTTCCGCGTCGTGGAGGCCTACTGGGTGGGGAACGGCCTCCTGGACTCGGTTGGCATAACCAACATCGGCAATTCCATGGAGGACCGGTTCAGGGCCCGCACCGGACGGCAGTTCCCGCACCTGGCGGAAGGCGTCCTGGCCGGCGGAGTTCCGCACCACAGTTTCCACGTCTTCGAGATCTACCCCTGGCTGGGCCTGCTCCACGACGACCGCCGCCATGCCACAGCCCTCAGCGTGCTCGACCGGTGCCGGATCCGTTGGGGCGAAGTGCTGGCCATCTCCGGCGACGACGCCGTGGTCCGGTCCCGGCCCCTGGTGTGGGACGGAACATCGCTGGCGGTGGGGGCGGCCGTGGTGGAGTCGGCGAAATACGCGGTGAACGGCACCGGGTTCGTGGCCGGACTGGCCGTCGGGGACGTGGTTTCGCTCCACTGGGACTGGGTCTGTGACCGGCTGTCCCCGCTACAGCTGCAGCGGCTGAAGCACTTTACGGCGCGGCACCTGCGGATCGCCAACAACGGCGTCGAACACCGCGGCGCCGCGATCGCGCTGGAACACTAGGCGCCGGCCGGGTTCCCGGGTTCCCGGGCGGCCGGCTAGCCGGCGTCGCCTTCGGCGTCCCTGGCCCGGCCCATCAGCTCCAGCCCGCCCATGGCCTGTTCCGCACCCTCGGAATCCACTCGCTCCAAGGCGAACCCCATGTGGATGAGGACCCATGTTCCCGGCTCCAGCGGCCCCTCGTCCAGCAGGCCGATGTTGATTTTCCGGCGCACGCCGGCAACGTCCACGAGGGCCAGCTGGTTGCCGTAGCCCTCGAGAAGTTCGACGACCTGGCCGGGGATTCCAAGGCACATGGCGGGCTCTCCTTGCTCTGCGGCCGGACTTGGCTCGGGTCCGGGTGTGGTTCTAGACAGGCTTGTGTTGCGCGATCAGTTCTTCGACGGCGGACAGGGCCCGCGGTATGGCCGCCGCCACCGGGCCGGTGAGGCCGATTCCTTCGGTGAGGTCCGCGGGGACGCAGCCTACGACGTAGGTCAGGGGCAGTTCCCCGCCGAGCGAGCGGAGCCGGCCCAGGACGGCGGCCGGATCCATGCCGTGCGGGTCCAGGGACGCGGCGCCGTCGAGGTCTTCGGGCCGTACCCGCAGCACCCGGATACTGCCCGGCGCTGCGACTGTGCCGGTGTCAGCGGCCGCGTTCGGCACCGGCGGGACGGTGTCCACGAGCACCAGGACGTCCACGCCGGCCAGCAGGTCGTAGGCCAGATGCATGCCGCGGATGCCGTAGTCCACGGCCAGCACTCCGGGTGCCGCCGGCCCTGTCTCGGCTGCCAGCCTGCGGGCGACCTCCGGACCGAAACCGTCGTCGCGCAGGAACATGTTCCCCACTCCTGCGACGAGGACGCGTGGTCCGTGGTCCGCGGTCCCGGTGGCGGGAATACCGGGCTGGAGTGATGACGTCACATCTGCCGCATCTTCAGGTAGCGCTGGATATCGGGGACCGACCGGATCCCGACGTACGCGGCCGCCAACGCCAGGGCCGCGAGCAGGCCGACGGTGGCCATTCCTACTGATTTCATTGTGGGTTTCCCTCTCCATCCTCGAGCGGTTCAAGTTCTTCGGGTGCGTAGTAGAAGGACCGGCCGTAGCCTTCATGAAGGTCCGCGGCCGGGTCCTTTTCGAGCACCAGGCCCACGTGGGTGCTGCCATCGACGTCGAAGTGCACACTGGTGACCCGCCCGGTCTGCCCGGCGAAAAAGAGATCCTGTGCGTCGGCGCGCCGGCTTGGATTCACCCTGACCCGGCTGCCACGGGCCACCGGCACGCCGTTGATGAGGACGGCGTCCAGGTGCGGCTGGACCAGGGCTTCGGATTCCGGCGTCCACCAGGCGGGTGGTTCCCCTCCGGCGCCGGAAAGGCTTCCGCGAGGTTCCGGGAAGTCCGTGGCGCGGGGATTGCGCAGGATCCCGTGCAGCTGCTGGAGCTCCTCCGGCGACAAAGACTCGCAGTGGTCGATAATCGCCGCCGCGCGGGGATCCGTGGCGCGGGCCTCGGACTTTTCCTCCTCGGTCAGGGTCAGCACACGCAGGGTGAGGATCTCGTCAATCTCGGTGGAGTCATAGAGCGCCACCGGGCTTTCCGGGGCCACTGCGGGGTGGTCGTAGAGAATGATCGGCGAGACCAGCAGCACGTCCGTCTGCCCTTCGGGACCGGCGAGGACGGGCCAGCACCGGTGCTGCTCGCAGTCCGCGGCGGCGTCCTGCGCCCAGCCGGGCGGGTCCAGCAGGGAGAGGAAATCGGCGTCGTGCAGGTTCAGGAGCAGGTGCGCGCCGATGAAGGAGGCGGCGATCGTGTCCTGCCGGTTTCCCGGCTCCGCCAAGGGCTCCGCGGTGTTGGCCACGGAGACCCGCAACCGCTGAAGTCCGCTCGGGAGACCGGTGCAGTCCAGCCTGATTTCCCCGCGGAGGGCGTGGCGGCGGCGCACCAGCCTCCCGGCCGTCCAGCCGGTGCTGTCGCTGAGTTCCTCGATCTCTTCGCCCGCCGGGACATCCACCGGCAGCAGCAGCGCTTCCCGGGCGGCCAGTTGCGCCACCGGAAAAGGCCCCAGGGTGATTTCCTGTTCAATTGCCTCGTCCCAGCTCAGCCAGCGGGAGGTGCCGAGGGCGAATTCCGGCACCGGGCTGAAGCCGCCGGCGTCGTCTGCTTTTTCTGCGGTACGGGTCTGCAGCTGCAAAAAGCGCAGGTGGACTTCCACTTCCGCGTGCGGTCCGGGGCTCAGCAGGCAGTCGGCGAACATTCCCGGTTCTTCCCCGGCGCCGGCCGCCGCGGCCCCGGGCGGCCCGAGGATGCCAAACTGCCAGCGGGCCTGGTTTTTCTGTGAGGAGGCGCGGTAGGGGTACAGCAGGTAGCCCTCGTAGAGGACAGCGTCCGCGACCGCCCTGGCCAGGCTCAGGCTCATGTTCAGGGTCATGGGAGCCGCTCACCGCCCACACCCGTCGCCGCAGCAGCCAGCAGGGACTCCACCGTGGCCTCCCAGGACGTCAGGCCGCGCGACGCCCTGTACCGGGACAGGGCGGCCAGTGCATCCCGGTCCAGCCGGATCCAGCCCGCATTGGGGAAATACTGGTCCATCAGCCCGTGCCAGGCCGACACCGGGAGCCGGTAGGAGGCTTCGAGGTCCCACGGGACCTGCTCCACCCCGAATCCCGCCTGGCCCTTGGTGAAGACGGTGCCGGAGAACAGCAGCTCCAGCGGGATGTCGCCGTCCCTGAGGGCGTGCAGGTACTTGGACGCCGCGACGTCGAAGTCAAACGTGCAGGGCAGCGGCAGGTCCGCTTCGGTGCTGCCCGTGAAGCCCTGCACCATGGTGCTGCACTGCAGCCAGAGGAATGATTTCAGCGTGGTGGGCCAGCGGCCGCGCCCGCCGAAGAGGTCCAGGAGCCCGCGTTCCTCCTCGTCCGCATAGCCCCGGCGCTGCGGCAGGATCCGCACCTGGCAGCGCAACGCGATGGCGTGGATGGTGGCGCCGGTGGACTCGGTCAGCCGGAGCCGGGCGGTCAGCTGCGGGGCCGCGGCGTAGGGTTCCGGCTGGATGTCGACGACGGCGAACGCCAGTTCGGTCATGGGGATCCTCCCGGCAGGGGCTCGCTCGTATCCTCCGGCGCCGGCCGGCTGCGGCTGTCCAGCCGGGCGAAAAAGGCGGCGAGTTGCTCGCGGGCCTCCTGCCCGCCGTCGAACCCGCGCCAGCGGCGGCGAAGCTGACCCACGAGTTCATAGCACGTGTCCACGGGGACGAGATGGCAATCGGCGCGGGAACGATCCGGTCCGGGGCCTCGGATCAGCAGCGCCTCCGTGTCCGGCGCCGCCACGGCAAGTGCCGGGTTTTGTGCCAGCACCGCGCCCCAGGCACCCAGCGGAAGCTCGGATTCGGTGGCGCCGGCGGGACCCGGATAGAAGGCAACGGTCCGGTCCAGTCTGGAACTGTGGAAGAAGAACGCCAGTCCCACGGGAATTTCCAGCTCGTCCCATTGGCCGGGGCCCAACGCGAAATCGGGAAAGAACAGATACCGGTCCGGCACCGAACGGTAGCGCAGATGGGCGGTGGCGTCGGTGAACAGGAGGTAGCACGGCCGGCACGTGCACATCATGGCGTGGCTGTCCAGGTCGACGACGTGCTGGTGTTCCTCCGGAATGGGTTCCCCGCACATCTCGCAGCGCTCGCCGGCGGGCGGCGCGGGCGGGCTGGACGCGATCCTGCGCAGCAGGGCGACCGGCAGCCCGCCGGGGCCGCGGGCCGGGCCGGTTTCGGTGCTGCGTCCTGCGTTCAATTCAGGCGTCCTGGCCGGAAACCACCGGCACCGCCACGGACATCACGCCGGACCGGACCAGGAGCGGCAGGGGGTCGAGGTGCAGGTTCCGGTCCTCCAGGCAGCTCCCGGCCTGCCGTACGTCGAAATGGGCGCGGCAGGAGGGGCAGCGCAGCAGCCCGCCGCCGGCGGGGGCGGCGAGGGCACGCTGGAGGGTGGCACCGGCCATCGACGCCGTGCACCGCGGGCAGTAGTCGCGGTAGGCATAGACGTCCTGCCCGGTCCGGCAGGCCAGCACCGGATACCCGCCCACCAGGAAACCGGCAACGTTGCCGGGCTCCAGCCCGGCAATCTCCGGCACGGGCTCCCAGGATCCCGCGGCGTGCTCCTGCCAGCTGCCGGCATCGCCCGGTCCGTGGCCTGCCGCGCCATCGTCGGGGTGGTTCAGCCGGACCAGCAGCGCGTCCACCGGGATCAGGGCCGGGACGGCCGGACGGGATTCCTCCTCGACCACCTCGATGGCCGTGACCTCCGGCGCCGCCGACTCGATCGCCTCCTCGACGGCAAATTTGAGCGTGACCGACGACGACGGGCAGCCCTGGCAGGTGCCGAGCAGCCTCAGCCGCACCGTGCCCGCCGGGCTGATGTCGAGCAGTTCGACGTTGCCGCCATGTGAGCCGAGGTAGGGCCGGACGCTGTCCAGCGCGGCAGCCACGCGTGTTTCCACGTCCTGGGGATGCAGCCCGTGGATCACCAGCAGGCTGGACACCAGTTCGTCGGCGGTCAGCGCGTCCAGCGTGCCGCCGTCGAGCTGTCCGCGGTCGTCCAGGATTTCCAGGATCCGGGCCAGCCCCGATCCGTAGAGGTCCGTCACCTGGCGGACCAGTTCCTCGGCGCGCCCGCGGGCCACCGCCCCGCCGGCTCCGAGGGCGTCGAGGAGACTTTCGATCCGGTCGCCGGCCTGCCGCGGCCGGTCCTCGCCAGGCATGGCGGTTATTCGCCGGTCAGGGTCTGGGTGGGGGAGTGCAGCTTCTCCAGGGTCTGGCCGTTGCCCAGGTACATGTGGACCCCGCAGGGCAGGCAGGGGTCGAAGCTGCGGACCGTGCGCATGATGTCGATGCCTTTGAAGTGCTCGCGGTCGTTCTCTTCGAAAATCGGCTGCCCCTGGACGGCGTCCTCGTAGGGGCCGGCGGTTCCTGAGGAGTCCGTGGGGCTGGCGTTCCAGGGGGTCGGCGGATACGGATGGTAATTGGCGATCTTTCCGTCGCGGATCACCATGTGGTGGGACAGGACGCCGCGCACGGCCTCGGTGAAGCCGCAGCTGATGGCTTCATCCGGGACCTCGAAGCTCTCCCAGGTCTTGGTGCGCCCGGCGCGGATCTCCTCCAGCGCCTTTTCGGCGAAGTGCAGCGCGGCGGCCGCGGCGTAGGCCTGGAAGTACGTGCGGGCCCGGTTGCGTTCCAGGGTGTTGCTCCACTGCGGGATGTTCCACTCGAAGGAAACAGGACCTTTCAGCGCGGTCTTAGGCAGGTTGATCTGGACGCTTCGGCCGGTGGCCTTGATGTAGCCGATGTCCACGAGCCCGGCGAGCGCCGTCGCCCAGAGGCGCGCCAGCGGACCGCCGCCGGTGTCCAACGCCAGGTTGTCCTGGCCGTCAAACCAGCGCGGCGACATCACCCAGCTGTATTTCTCCGCGAGGTCCCGCTTTTGCGGCCGCGGATTGGTGTGCTGGTTCCAAGGGTGCCGGCGGTCTACGGGATTGCCCAGCGGATCGTGGGTCACGAACATCTCCTGGTCTTCCCAGTCCTCGTAGTAGGAGGAACCGAGCATGATCCGGATGCCCAAATTGATCCGCACCAGGTCGGTCGTGACGAGTTTGCCGTCCACCACGACGCCGGGAGTGACGAACATCTTCCGGCCCCACTCGGTCATGTCCTTGTACTCGAAGTTGCAGTAGTCGGGATCCTGGAGCGAGCCCCAGCAGCCCAGCAGGGTGCGCCGTAGCCCCACCTGTTCGTAGCCCGGAAGCGCCTCGTAGAAGAAGTCGAACAGGTCGTCATGCATGGGGACGACCTTCTTCATGAACTCCACATAGCGCATGAGGCGGGTGATGTAGTCCGTCATCAGCTGGATGGTGGCAACCGTTCCGACCCCGCCCGGGTAGAGCGTGGACGGGTGCACGTGGCGGCCCTCCATGAGGCAGAACATTTCGCGGGTTGCCCGGCTGACCTGCAGCGCCTCCCGGTAGAACTCCCCGGTGAACGGGTTGAGCGAGCGCATGATGTCGGCGATGGTCCGGTAACCGTGCTCGCCCTCGTGCGGGGCGCGCGTGTTCTCCGCCTTGGCCAGCACGCCGGGGTTGGTTTCCGAGACCATCTTTTCGCAGTAGTCCACGCCGACAAGGTTTTCCTGGAAAATGTTGTGGTCGAACATGTACTCGGCGGCTTCGCCCAGGTTCACGATCCATTCGCCCAGGTTTGGCGGCTTCACGCCGTAGGCCATGTTCTGGGCATAGCAGGAACACGTGGCGTGGTTGTCGCCGCAGATCCCGCAGATCCGGCTGGTGATGAAGTGCGCGTCCCGCGGGTCCTTGCCCTTCATGAAGATGGAGTATCCGCGGAAGATCGAGGAGGTGCTCTTGCACTCCACCACCTGGTTGTTCGCAAAGTCGATCTTGGTGTAGATGCCGAGGCTGCCGACGATCCTGGTAATGGGGTCCCACGCCATCTCCACCAGATTGTTGTCACCCGTTCCGCTTCCGGAAGGCATTGGAATCGTTGAGGTCATGTGCTTCACCTGTCTGGAAATGGGTGCTACCAGGTGCGACGGGCACCGGTAAGGAGCTCGGTACCGGGCCGGCGCCACTTGGGCTCCTGGTCCAGGGTGTGGGTGGTGATTCCACGCAACGCCCTGATGGCCGAGCCGTACGGGCGGATGGTACTGGTGGAGAGTTTGCCGCCGGGGGGCTCGTCCATGAAAGGCATGAATTTGTCCGGGAACCCTGGCATGGTGCAGCCGATGCAGATGCCGCCGACGTTCGGGCAGCCGCCGACGCCGTTCATCCAGCCGCGCTTGGGCACGTTGCACTTGACCACCGGGCCCCAGCATCCGAGTTTGACGATGCATTTGGGGGAGCCGTACTCCGTGGCGAAGTCACCCTGTTCGTAGTATCCGGCCCGGTCACACCCCTCGTGGACGGTCTTGCCGAAAAGCCAGGTGGGCCGCAGCGCGTCGTCCAGCGGAATCATCGGCGCCTGGCCGGTGGCCTGATAGAGCAGGTAGGTCATCGTTTCGGAGAGGTTGTCCGGCTGAATGGGGCACCCCGGGACACAAACGATGGGGATTCCGGCCTTGGACTTCCAGTCGTAGCCGAGGTAGTCCGGCACGCCCATGGCCCCGGTGGGGTTGCCCGCCATCGCGTGAATGCCGCCGTAGGTAGCGCAGGTCCCGGCCGCGATGATGGCGGTGGCCTTGGGGGCCAGACGGTCCAGCCATTCGCTCGTGGTGATCGGCTGGCCGGTCTCGAGGTCGTTCCCGAAGCCGCACCAGTAGCCCCCCGGGCCGTGGAGCTTCTCGTTGGGGATGGAGCCCTCCACCACCAGGACGAACGGTTCCAGTTCGCCGCGGTCCGCCTTGCGGAACCATTCCAGGAAGTCGTCGGCCCCTTCCTGCGGGCCGCACTCGAAGTCGATCAGAGGCCAATGCATGGCAATGCGCGGCAGGCCGGGCAGGGCGCCAAGGGCGATCTCCTCGACACTGGGCTGGGTGGCCGCCGTCAGGGCCACGGAATCGCCGTCGCAACTGAGGCCTGCGTTGATCCACAGCACGTGAATAAGGGTTTCTTCGGCCTTCAGGGAAGTTTCAGTAGGCATCGTTGCCTCTTTCGGAGGCCCTTACGGGCTCAGTGTTTCCGTCAAGGATCCGGTCAACGTGGATGACCGGGAACCGGTTCCGTCGAGCCAGTCATACCAGCCGGCGAGGCCATCGCCGGTGGTGGCCGAGAGGACCAGGAAATCGGTGCGCGGATTGATCTGCCGGGCCCTGCGCCGGAACCCGTCGACGTCGAAATCAACGTAGGGGAGCAGATCCGACTTGTTGATGATCACCAGGTCGGCTGCCCGGAACATGTGCGGGTACTTCTGCGGTTTGTCATCACCTTCCGTCACGGAAACGACTACGACTTTGGCTGCCTCGCCCAGGTCAAACAGCGCAGGGCAGACCAGGTTGCCCACATTTTCGATAAACACCGTGGACCCGGCCGCCGGATCCAGGGCATCCAGCCCGCGCCTGAGCATGTCGGCGTCCAGATGGCAGCCGGCTCCGGTGTTGATCTGGACGACGGGCCGCCCCACCGCGCGGATGCGGTCCGCGTCCAGGGACGTCTCCTGGTCACCCTCGACGACGCCGGCCCGCAGGCGCTCGCCCAGGTCCGCGAGCGTGCGGACCAGCAGGGTGGTCTTGCCTGCGCCGGGCGAACTCATCACGTTCAGCGCCCGGATTCCGCGGCCTTCCAGCCAGCCCCGGTTCCGCGCCGCGAGCAGCTCGTTCTTGGCGAGCAGGCTCTGCTCCAGCGGGATGGTTTCCGTGTGGTGAACGTGCGGGTGCGCGTCGTCGTGGGTGTGCGGGTGGTCATGCTCATGCGGGTGCCCGGCCGACAGTGCGCTGGAGGGTTCTTCAACTGTGGAAACCCTGATGTTCGTCTCGTCGCCGCATCCGCATGTTGTACACACTTGTTAAGCCACCTCCACCGACACGAGCATGAGTTCGCGGCCGCTGAGGACTTCGACGTCGGCACTTCCGCAGGGACACAGCAGGATCAGATCGTCCAGCCCGAATTCGTCGTGGCAACTTCTGCACCGGGCCAGGCCCGGTGGTTCGTCGATCATCAGCTGCGCGCCGGCCAGCGCAGTGCCCGCGGAGGCCACATCAAAGCAGAAGCGCATGGCATCAGGAAGGACACCGGACAACGGTCCCACCTGCACGTTGACCGCAGTGACTTTCCGCTCGCCAATACGGTCGAGAACGGCTTCAACAAGGCTCTGGGTAATGGAGAGTTCGTGCATGGCGGCACTCCTTCCTGCCAAGATAGGCGCGCGCCGGATAAAACACAACCACCCGAGCGGACCCCGGCGTATACTTCCGCTAAAGCGGCCATGCCAGCATGGAAGATGGGCCGCAAGGGGAACCCGAGGCTGAACCATGAAGCAACCGGAGGTTACGCGTCGAGGCCGACTCCACGGCGCGCACAGAGCCCTTTCAGGCCGGGAATGGGCATCGGTCGGTGGAATGGCTATGTTCGTCGGGTTCCTCCACGTCCTGGGCTGGGGCGTCTTGGCAGGAGTGGCAGACCCGCAAACCATCCCCGTTGGTTCTGCCGGAGTCTTTGGTATCGGGCTGGGTGTGGCCGCCTACACGCTGGGCCTGCGCCACGCTTTCGACGCCGACCACATTGCCGCGATCGACAACATCACCCGCAAACTCCGTGCCGATGGCAAGCGCAGCATGTCGGTGGGCTTCTGGTTTTCACTGGGCCACTCGAGCATAGTGTTCGGCCTGTGTGCCCTGCTGGCCGCCGGAATCCGCAGTCTGGCGGACCCGGCCGTCCACGGGACATCGGAGCTCCATTCCTTTCTGGGCCTGGTGGGCACAACAGTCTCCGGCGTTTTCCTGGTGTGCATCGGCGTCCTGAACCTGGCGGTGCTCCGGGGCATTATCAAATCCGTGCTGCTGATGCGGAAGAGTGGAAACTCCGGTGAAGACCTGGCGGGGCAGGCGGCACCGCCGGGATTGCTGTTCCGGGTGTTCGGAGGCGTCACCCGCCTGGTCACCCGTCCGTGGCACGTGTACGGCGTCGGATTGCTGTTCGGGCTGGGCTTCGACACCGCCACCGAGGTCAGCCTCCTCATACTGGCCGGCGGCGCGGCGGCTTCCGCACTGCCCTGGTACGCGATCATGACGCTGCCCGTGATCTTTGCCGCGGGGATGAGCCTGCTGGACTCCCTGGACGGTTGCCTCATGAACTTCGCCTACGGCTGGGCAGTGTCCCGGCCCGTCCGCCGGATCTATTACAACATCGTCATCACGGCGCTGTCGGTGGCCGTGGCGCTCGGCATCGGCTCCATCGAGCTGATCTCCATCCTGGTGGAACGGGCCGGGATCAGCACCGGACCGCTGACCGCCATCGGCGGCATCGACCTTGACTCGGTGGGGTACACAGTCGTCGCGCTGTTCCTGGGGACCTGGGTGCTGGCCATGGGGGTCTGGCGGTTCGGACACATTGAGGAACGGTGGACGGCTCCGGCCAGCAACCTGGACGCCGGCAACCAGAGTTGAGCGGGCGGCGGCCGGCACCCGATGCATCTAGATGATTAAGTCCTATTGGTTTTAGTGGTCGTAGGCGATGAGTGAGCGCTTGCGGGGTGCGTTGATGCGCCAGTTGTGCCAGATGCCGGCGGCAAGG
>NZ_JAVDVQ010000015.1:0-92312 GCF_031456935.1 Arthrobacter ginsengisoli
AACCTGGTGCGAAGCACACCACATCGACTACTGGTCCCGCGGCGGAACAACCGGCACGGAAAACGGCGTGCTTCTTTGTTCCCACCACCACCACGCGATCCACAAGGAACAATGGACCATCCAGCTCCAAAGCGGCGTCCCCTGGTTCATCCCGCCACCCCACATCGACCCGCGCCGACAACCCAGACGCAACTACTACTTCCACCCCACAGACCTCAACACCGCCGCCTGACCGGGGCCGAACGCAGCACGGGGCCTGGGTGCGTTTGCGACTGATCCCGGCGCCGGCAAAGGACGTGGCCGAAGGCCCGGGAACGGTAGCAGGAACCGCTATCGGTCATCACCCGCTGAATCTTCACCCCGTGGGCGGCGACGACGGCAATGGCCTTGGTCATGACGGCCGAGGTGGTGGCCTGGGATTCATCGGGCAGGATCTCGGAGTCCACGTAGCGGGAATGGTCGTCGACGGCGTCGTGGATGAAGGAGTAGCACTGACCTGGCCGCGGACCGTGCGGTGGCCCTGGGCGCGGTTCCGTGCCCGGGAGGACGCGGGCCTACTGCTGCGGTCCGCCAGCCCGGCTTCGCCCGATTCGCCGTAGCAACAGTTAGCGCGAAATTGGCGGCGGAGCCAGCGGGAGCAGCGCCGCTCCTGCGGCAGTGGTGTCGGCGGACATTTCCCAGACACGGCGCAGGGCGCAGAACTTCCACCAGTGGTGCTTCAGGACGTCCGGGTTGGCCCGCAGCGGTCGAACTTCGGTCTGTCCGATCGCAACCGCCAGCAGGATCGGGGATTCACCGTGCTGCCAGGCCTCCCACTCCCCTGCCACCGGATCCACCAGGCTTTCCTCGGCCTTCATTCCGGCGACGAGCTGCATAACCACTTTGTCATCCAGGGGTTTGACGGTGCCGTCACGGCTGGTGCCCTTGGTCTTGTAGTCAATGAGGCACGTCCGGCCGTTGATCCTGGCGACAAGGTCCAGGGTGCCGGCGTAGCCGACAGTCTTGTTCCAGACTGTGATTTCCGGGGCGATCGGCTCCACCTGGAAGAGCTCCCACCACTCGTCAAAGCGGGCCGCAAAGGCTTCTTCACCATTGGCGGCAAGGGCCTCGCGGGTTTCCTTCATCTCGTGCGGACGACCCAGGGCGCGCAGGGCGACCTGCTCGCAGTAGTTGTGCACCCGGTCACCGCGCTTCGCCGCGTCGTCGCGGTAGGTCTCGGCGGCCTTGGCCGCACGGCTCACCGCCTGGCGCACCTTGGCCGGGCTCCCCAGGATGCCGGGCAGCGTCGGATCCTGGGCAAGGCTGTTGGCGCCCATGTACCCGAACCAGCCGTCCAAACCATGGGGCTGCTGACCGATCACGGTGGTAATGGAGGGGACAGAAAATTGCTCCGATGTGGAGCGCGCATACATCCGGCCATGGTCCGTGGCGTGGGCAAGAAGTGGGGCGGTCATAAGAAGACCCTTTCACGGGGGTATGACAGTGGTGAAAACAGCAGGCCAACTGCACTAACAAGAATGGTCCGCCCCGCTCGGTGAGCGGAACGGACCATCTATGGGGTGGGCGATACTGGGTTCGAACCAGTGACCTCTTCGGTGTGAACGAAGCGCGCTACCACTGCGCCAATCGCCCCAATGCCATTGAATGCTAGCCCACCCCGGCGGAATATAGAAATCGGAGCGCTGCATTGCGCATGGGACACCCAAATACGTCTTCCGGTGTTGAACCGACCTACCTCCGGCAGACCTCCGCCACCACGCTGGGCCGCCCGCGAAATGCACTCTAATTACATCCTTGTAATTAGCTGGAACCGCTAGAACTCAACGATGCAGCGCTCCCGTCGCCCGGCATCGCCGTCTCGATTTGTAAGTTCCCAGAACCTCCTATAGAGTTCTTACTCGTTGGAACGCGAGGAATTGCCGATTGCGGCGGGGAATTGCAGACAATACTGCGGACGTAGCTCAGCTGGTAGAGCACCACCTTGCCAAGGTGGATGTCGCGAGTTCGAATCTCGTCGTCCGCTCGCAGGACACTGTCACGGTAAGGTTCTTCGGAATCCTATCTACACGGTGGGTTGGCCGAGAGGCGAGGCAGCGGCCTGCAAAGCCGTATACACGGGTTCGAATCCCGTACCCACCTCGGTGAAAACCCTGGTTTCCGGTCTAGGTCGGATACAAGGGGCGATTGGCGCAGCGGTAGCGCGCTTCCCTGACACGGAAGAGGTCACTGGTTCGATCCCAGTATCGCCCACCAGAGCAAGGCAACTTGCTTGATGCAGTACCACCGGCCCAGCCGGCATGGACTAAAATGCGGACGTAGCTCAGCTGGTAGAGCACCACCTTGCCAAGGTGGATGTCGCGAGTTCGAATCTCGTCGTCCGCTCTCTTCAATACAACTCCACTCCGGATCCTTCCGGTTGCGGGCGATTGGCGCAGCGGTAGCGCGCTTCCCTGACACGGAAGAGGTCACTGGTTCGATCCCAGTATCGCCCACCACAAGAGCAGCTCCCCGGAGCTGCTTTTTTTATGCCACGCCGCGCGCTGCCACTCCGCCCTCCCCCAGCCGCCCCGGGACTGTTCCCAGGCGCTCGTCCTCGCGGGAGTCCGGGTCCTTGTACCCTTGCCCCGGGCCAAAGTTCTTTACCCTGTGGGCGTACACCCTTGGCACCCCCGCCACCTCCCGCTAGGGTGGAAAGCGCTAGGAGCGATCTGGCTCCGCGACCGAAGGGAGGTGCCCGTGGGTCTTCTTGACGATCTAAAGGGCAAGGCTCAGCAAATCATTGGTGGCAACGAAGAAGCCATCAAGGACGGTATCGAAAAGGCCGGCGATTTCGTCGACTCCAAGACCGGCGGAAAGCACGCCGACAAGATCGATGCCGTTCAGCGGGGCGCCTCCGACTTCGTGGACAAGGCGAACGACCGGCCGAACGCGGCCCCCGTCGCCGATGAGACTCCCGTAGCCGGGGAGCCCCCGGTACCTCCGGTAACCGGGGAACCCCGCCAGCCAGGCCTCTGACCCAGATACGTCAGCGAGGTGCCGGTCCCGCCGAGAGGCGGCGCCGGCACCTCCGGCGTTTAACGGCACCGTACGTCGCCGGCTCCAAGCGCCAGCGGGCTGCTAAACCGAACGGCTCTTAACGAAGCAACGCGGGGTCACGTGCAGCCCATCCGGTGCTTGGCGGATGGACTGCAAGTGAGCCCGCGTTGCTTTCTGCGTGTCAGGACGGTTCGTGGTTCTGGCCCTCGCGGGCCAGGGCGGTGAGCCGCGAGACGGCCCGGAAGTACTTCTTTGTGTACCCGCCGGTCATCATTTCCTCGGTGAAGAGCTGGTCGAACGGCACGCCGCTGGCCAGGATCGGCACGTCCTTGTCATAAAGCCGGTCCGCGAGCACCACGAAGCGCAGCGCGACGGCTTGCTCGGTGATGGTGTGGACGTTTTTCCAGACGACGCCTTCGATCCCGTCCAGCAACTGGCGGTACCGGCTCGGGTGGACGCCGGCCAGGTGGTTGATCAGGGTGCTGAACTCATCGCGTGCCACCGTCTTGCCGTGGAACTCGTTCTGCATGTGGTGCGTCAGCTGCTCGTTCGGCAGCGGCTGCGGTGCAGCGGGAAGGCCGCGGTGGCGGAAGTCCTCGCCGTCGATCCGGACGACGTCGAACTGGTCCGCCAGCACTTGGATTTCGCGGGCAAAGTCGACGGCAGCGAAGCGTCCGTCGCCGAGGGAACCGGGCAGTGTGTTGGACGTCGCCGCGAGCTTGACACCGGCGTCGGCCAGTTCGCGCATGAGCCGGGACATCAGGACAGTGTCGCCGGGATCATCCAGCTCGAATTCGTCGATGCAGACCAGCTTGTAGTGGCTCAGGGACTCGACCGTTTTCCGGAAGGAAAGCGCCCCGACCAGGTTCGTGTATTCGACGAAGGTACCGAAGGCCTTCGGCCCGGGGGTGGCATGCCAGAGCGATGCCAGCAGATGGGTCTTGCCGACGCCGAACCCGCCGTCGAGGTAGATCCCCGCCCGGGACGTGTCCTTCTTGCCGAAGAGGCGCTTGAAGAGCCCGTCGCCGTCGCGGGCTCCGACGTTGGCCGCGAAACCTTCCAGCGCCTTGACCGCGTGTGCCTGGCTGGGCTGGGACGGATCCGGCCGGTAGCTGGAAAACGAAACCTCACCGAAGCGCGGCGACGGATAAAAACCCTTGAGGAGTTCATCCACTGAAACTGCCGGGGTGCGGGCGGCGAGCTGTTCGATCTGTACCAAGGTGGTCCGTTCTGCTGGTCTCTTGTCCCCAGACAGAATACCGGCAATGCGCGGACAGCCGGTCGGCAGACGGGGACGGCTGGGCATCACGTGACGAAGACCATATTTCCGAGTGTGAACCCCGTGGAGCAATCCCGGCGGGGCGTGGCTAGTGTTGAAGCAGGCCCGGCGCCGCCTTTGAACCTTCCATGGCCCGGTCCCTGACCGTTCCAGTGAAAGGCCACCACCATGCCCTACCCCGTTGAGCAGAATGAGAAGTTCTCCGCCTACGCCCACCCCGAGCGGCTCGTGTCCACCGAGTGGCTGGCCACCGCGATCGACGACGGCGCCCTCCAGGACGGCAAGCTCGTAGTGGTCGAATCCGACGAGGACGTGCTGCTCTACGAAACCGGCCACATCCCCGGCGCGGTGAAGGTCGACTGGCACACGGACCTGAACGACGAGATCACCCGCGACTATGTCGACGGCGCTGCGTTCGCCGCCCTCGCTGCAGCCAAGGGAATCTCCCGCGACAGCACTGTCATCATCTACGGCGACAAATCGAACTGGTGGGCCGCGTACGCCCTGTGGGTCTTCACACTCTTCGGCCACGAGGATGTCCGGCTGCTCGACGGCGGCCGGGACAAGTGGATTGCCGAAGGCCGCGCCGTCACCACGGACCAGACCGCCACCAGCCCCGGCGACTACCCCGTCATCGAGCGCAACGACGCACCGATCCGCGCCTTCAAGGAAGATGTGATGGCCCACTTCGGCAAGCCGCTGATCGATGTCCGCTCCACCGAGGAGTACACCGGCCAGCGCACGCACATGCCCGCCTACCCCGAAGAAGGCACCCTGCGCGGCGGACACATCCCCACCGCCGCCTCCATCCCCTGGGCCCGGGCGGCAGCCGGAGACGGCACCTACCGGACCCGCCCCGAACTGGAGGCACTGTACCTGGGCGAGGCCGGGCTGAAGGCAGGCGACGACGTCGTGGCGTACTGCCGCATCGGCGAGCGTTCCAGCCACACCTGGTTCGCACTGAAGTACCTGCTTGGTTTCGAAACTGTCCGCAACTACGACGGCTCCTGGACCGAATGGGGCAACGCCGTCCGCGCCCCGATCGCCAAGGGCACCGAACGCGGCACGGTGCCGGCCGCGAGGTAGCGCCGGACACCGACTGGGACACAAATCGCCGCGCGTGCGAAACTGGAACCGATGAATACTACTGCCCTTCCCACCGCACTGGCGGAAATTGTTGACGACTTCCAGGCCGTCACCGAACCCGAACGGCTCCAGCTGCTGCTCGAGTTCTCCCGTGAACTGCCGGAACTCCCGGAACGGCTCAAGGACCACCCGGAGCTCATGGAGCAGGTGGTGGAGTGCCAGTCGCCGCTGTTCCTGACGATTGAAACAGAACTGTCCGACGGCGGCGCCGACAGCGTCCGGCTCTTCTTCAAGGCGCCGCCCGAGGCCCCCACCACGCGCGGCTTCGCGGGTGTGCTTCACGAGGGCCTCGACGGGCTGAGCGCTGCGGAAATCCTGGCCGTCCCGGACGACATGCCGGAGCTGCTGGGCCTCACCCGCGCCATCACGCCGCTGCGGATGCGCGGGATGACAGCGATGCTGGGCCGGATCAAGCGCAAGGTTGCCGCCCTGCCGCAGCAGCCCTGACGGTTATCCGAACAAGCAGATAACCGGGCACCCGAAGACCGGACAGCAATGGCACGCAAGCAGGCGTCACAGGGAACCCCGGCCACCGCAGCACTGGCGGCCGCCGGGGTTCCCTTCGTCGCGCGCCCCTACAGCCACGACCCGGCGGCCGCCAGTTACGGGCTGGAAGCCGCGGAGATGCTCGGCGTCGATCCGTCCCGGGTGTTCAAAACCCTCATGGTCGACGTCGACGGCCGCCTCGCCGTCGGCGTCGTGCCGGTGAACGGAAACCTGGACCTCAAGGCGATGGCGGCCGCGCTGGGCGGCAAGAAGGCGGCGCTGGCGGACCCGGCTGCCGCCGAGCGCCGCACCGGCTATGTGCTGGGCGGCATTTCCCCGTTGGGACAGCGGCAGCCCTCCCCCACCGTTGTCGATGACAGCGCCCTGGGCCTGGACACGATCCTGGTCTCCGGCGGGCGGCGCGGGCTGGATATCGAGTTGAGCCCGGCCGAACTGGTCCGGCTCACCGGGGCACGCACCGCCAGGATCGGCACCCGCAGGAACCAGTAGGCCGCCCCGCTGCCCGGGTTAGTTGCCCGGGCGAGTTATGCCGCCGGGCCGGGCTCCCCCGGAGCGAATTCTCCCGCCTGGGGCTGTTGGGGATCCGGCTGGCCCGGATTCAGGCGGGGCGCGAGCTGCTGCCCGAGCCAGGCTGTGACCAGCCGCTCCCAGCGTTCCGGATCCACGTTCCATTCCTTGGTGTGCCGCGCACGGTCGAAGGTCTCGAAGGTGACCATCTCCGGGTTTTTCTCGGCCAGGGCAGCTGACGGGCCATAGGGGACGTATTCGTCGTCGACACTGTGGATGATCAGTGTCGGTGTCCGCAGTTCGACCGCCCGGGACACCCAGTCCATCGCTTTGAGGTCCACCGGGGCGGCGAGGCCGGTCAGCCGCCTTCCGAGTTTGTGGCTCATCATCAGCTGCCCGTACCGGCCCACCGCCGAGGGAATTCGGTTGAGTTCGGCGTGGTGCGCCAGCACATTCACCCAGTTAATGACGGGCGCGTCCAGCACCATGGCCCGGATCAGGTGGTGGTACCGGGACAGGTCGGCGGTCTGGAGGCAGATTGCCCCGCCCATGGACCAGCCAAAGAGCACCACTTCCCGGGCGCCGCGCTCGAGGGCATAGCTGATGGCAGCCTCGACGTCCCGCCATTCGGTGGAGCCCAGGCCGTAGCGCCCGTCCTGCGCCGAGGGCGCCAGACCGTCATTTCGGTACGTGATCAGCAGGCTGGACATGCCCAGTTCGCGGGACGTGCGGACCGCCCGCAGGCATTCCTGCCGGCTCGCTCCACGGCCGTGCACCATGATGGCCCAGATGCCGGACTCCTGCGGGGCCCGGACCAGCCACGCCGGCGCCGTCCCGCCGTCGACGTCGACGTCCACGTCCTCCGACGGCAGGCCGATGCTGGCCGGATCCGGGTACGCCGCCCCGCTCCAGTAGCCGCGGCGCGCCGTGCCGAGATCGCCGCTGTAGACGGCCTCGACTTCGCGCTGCACCGTCCGTTCCGCCGGCGAATAGGACACGATCCGGCCGATCCGGGCGTGTCCCCGGCCGCCGTCGAAGAAGAAACCGTAGACGCCCTCGACCGTGGCCTCGGGCGTGGCGGCGAGGATGAGCTGCAGCCCCGGCCCGCCCCGGATCACAGCGAGCACTTCCTGGTCCTCGACCTTGACCCTGGCGGGAGTGATCACGCGGCGGGCGAAATAGAGGGCGAGGGCGGAGGATCCGGCGGCCAGCAGGCCAGCCGCGGCGCTGCCGCCGATGATGCCTCCAAGCGCCCACTTGGCGCTGCCCTTGACCGAGACGTCGTTCGCCGAAGCCGTAACTTCGACCATGGCGGCGCGGACCGCCTTTCCACGGGCGGTGGAGATCCGGTGCTGGTCCGGCAGGAGGCGCGGGGAGGATGCCATGGCACCATTCTTACCGAACTACCCGCCCACCGTGGCATCCGCCGGCGTCACCGGCCACCGGCGGCGGGTCCGGCCGACGGCCCGAACGTCCGTGGGCCGCCGCGCAGAACGCCCAACACCGCGACAGGCCGGCCCCCGGCGCCCCAATCCGTGCGGGCCCAACGGCGCACGACTAGGCTGGGGTCATGAGTGATCCAATCGTCATTTTGACAGAAGAGCCCCTTGGCGCGGACGACCGCGTCAACATCAAAGCCCTGCTTGCCGGGGGTGATGCACCGCTGGTGGTCCTGGTTCCGGCCAGCACGGAGCGGCACATCCTGGTGGATTTCCTGGAGAACCTGTCCCTGCTGGAAGTCTCCAAGGCCTTCCGTGAACTGACGGCACACTCCGACCCCGCCGGGGAACGCGCGGAAGCCGCCGAGACCCTGGCCGCCTCGCTGGCCGCGTTGGCCGGGCTGGGCGGCGGCGTCACCGGGGAGATCGTCGAGGGCAAGGCCGTCGACTCAATGGTCGCCCGGGTCAAGGAACTCGGCGCCGGGCAGGCCGTGGTGATCACCCGCCCGCACGCCGTCGCGGACACGTTCCACACCGACTGGGCAACCAAGGCCCAGGACAAACTGGGCCTGCCGGTCCTGCATCTGTACGCCGGATCGGGATTTATCGGGGACTCCTGAACGTTATTGAGGCTATGAGTATCTTTAGCAACCGGCCAAAAGTCACCCCTGTCGCGGCCCCCGCTGCCGAAAGCGCGCCCGGCCCCGCCGTCGGAAGCGTCCCCGGACCGGCTGGACACGCGCCCGCGGCAAAGACCGACGAGCAGTGGCGCCAGGAACTGACGCCGGAGGAATACCGTGTGCTCCGCCAGGCGGGCACCGAGCGGCCCTACACCGGCGAATATTGGGACAGCCATACCGCGGGCGTCTACCAGTGCCGCGCCTGTGGCACCGAGCTGTTCACCAGCCAGGAGAAGTTCGATTCGCACTGCGGCTGGCCCTCCTTCTGGGCCCCGCTCGCCGAGGGCACGGTCCGTTACATCCACGACCGCACGCTGGGCATGGAACGGGTGGAAGTCCGTTGCGCCAACTGTGATTCGCACCTTGGCCACGTCTTCGAGGGCGAAGGCTACGGAACGCCGACCGACCAGCGGTACTGCATCAATTCCGTCTCCTTGAAACTGGTCCCGGCGGACGCCGCCGGCCAGTAGCCGGGCGGGCAGCCGTCGCGGGCAGCCCGGGCCGGCAGCCCCGCGGCAGCTGGAGCTGACCCGGGCCGCAGCGGCCACTTGCCACAGAGTTCCTTATGCTCGAGGCAATTTTGCGTTAGGGATTCTGTTTGCTTGCTACGCTCGGCATAGAGGCTGACGAGCGACGCTCCCAGCAAACAGAAAGGTGCCCGCTGACGATGACTACCACCGCTTTCACCACCACTGCCCCGATCTCCGCCGGCTCCCCGGAGTGGCTCGAGCTCAAGGCCGCCGCCACCGCCCTGCAGGCACTCCAGGTCCAGGACGGTTCGGTCCCGGAGCCAGCCCACCACGAGGCCGCCGCGGAGTACGTCCGCACGATCACGGCATCGATCAGCGCCCTCGCACCGGCCTTTCCGCACGACGCCGACTACCTTGCCCTCCTCGTCACCGACTTCGGCCGCTGGGCCGAGGGCGGTTTCGGCGTGCCCGACTTCCTCGACTCCCTGCAGGCATTCCAGCCACAGGAGCACCGGGTGAACGGGCTGCGGCACCTCGTGGTCTTCCCGATGTACACGCAGAACGGCAGCAGCAACCGCCTGGTCGAAGCGGTGCTGATCGAGGTCATCTGGCCCGAGTTCATCGCAGGCCTCGAGCAAGGCGAATACTCCAACCGGCTCTTCGTGCCGATCCGATTCCTCGACTTCACCCCCGGCTACAACACCAACTCCGCGGTGCTGTTCCCCGAGACCGTCGCCGTACGCACCACCCCCACGTTCACCTGGGGTGCCATCTTCGCCGACCGTGAGGCGGCCCGCTTCCGCCGGGTACTCCGGGCCGCCGCGGACATTACCTCGCTGCAGCTCCCCGAAGACGCCGCCGCCCTGCTCCAAAACCAGGAGCTGACGCAGGAAACCTTCGTCATGTGGGACCTCATCCACGACCGCACCCACATGCGCGGGGACCTGCCCTTCGACCCGTTTATGATCAAGCAGCGCATGCCGTATTTCCTCTACTCCCTCGAGGAACTCCGCTGCGACCTGACCGCCTTCCGGGAATCCGTGAAGATCGAAAAGGACGAGGACGCCGACCCGGAGGCACGCCGGCACGCCAAACTTGTCCAGTTCGCCGTCATCTTTGACCGGATCTTCCGCTTCGCCATCACCGGCAGCCGCGTCCGCAACTACGACGGCCTCGGCGGCCAGCTGCTTTTCGCCTGGATGCACCAGCACCACGTCCTGAATTGGACCGACAGCAAGCTCAGCATCGACTGGGACGAAGCCGCCGACGTCGTGGTTGAACTCGGCGCAAAGATCGAGGAGCTCTACTGGCGCTCGATCGACCGCCCCAAGACGGCCCACTGGCTCGCCGCCTACGAGCTGGTCTCGGGCACCCTCACGCCCAACCCGGCGTCGGCCTGGGCCAAGGGACCGGAGGCACTGCCGCTGGCCGGGCCGCCGCGCGGCCTCACCGACCAGGTGCTCGACGACGAATTCCCGCTGTCCATGTTCTACGAGGCCCTCGAAAAGAAGATGCGCCCGGTGATCGAATCGACGGCCGGGATCACCGGCACGTCCGATACGGGTTCCGCCGCCGGCCCGGCACGCAAAGCCATGAACGCCGGATGAGCCCCGGACGCAGCTTGAACGTGCTGGTAACGGGCGGCAGCGGCCCTTCGGGGATCGCCGCCGCCCGTGCCCTGCGCAACGCCGGGCACACGGTGTTCACGGTCGGCTCCGACGGGCCCCGGATCGAGGCGGCCGCCGCGGAAGCCGGCGACGGCGTCACGCCGCTGGTCTGCGATCTCGCCAGCCTGGCCGCAGTCCGTTCACTGCACACCACCATCCACCGGCTTGCCGGATCTGGAGCTGCCGGACCTGGAACTGCCGGAAACGGCGGAGCCGTCGACGGCGTCATCCATCTGGTCGGCGGGTGGCGCGGCGCCAAGGGCATCACGGATCAGAGCGACGAGGACTGGGACTTCCTGGAACGCGGCGCCATCACCACACTGCGGAACGTCACCCGGGTCTTCTACGACGACCTCGCCGCCTCGGACACCGGGCGCTTCGCCATGGTCTCCTCCACGGCCGTGGACAGGCCGACGGCGGGCGGCGCCAGCTATGTGGCCGCCAAGGCCGCCGCCGAAGCCTGGACCCTCGCCGTCGCCGACGGCTTCCACAGCGGCCAGGCGGGCCGCCAGCAGGACCCCGTGGAACAGCACAGCGCCGCCGTGATCTTCGTCGCGAAAGCCCTCGTGGATACAGCCATGCGGGCTAAGTCCCCGGACCGCAGCTTCCCCGGATTCACCGACGTGGAGGACCTCGCCGCGGCCGCCGCCGGACTGTTCAGCTCACCCGCGGCGGAACTCAACGGCCGGCGGCTGCTGCTGGGCCCCGGGCCCACGCCGTGAGCCCGGGCACTGAACTTCGCCCCGGACATCCTTAGACTGAAAGCGTGAGCAAATCGATGACAAGCACAGTTGAAACCGCCCGTGCCGGCACCGCGGCGCGGCTCCACGATCCCTCCGTCCGCGGCTTCGCCTCCGACAACTACTCGGGCGTCCACCCCGAGGTGCTGGCCGCCCTGGCCGCCGCCAACGAGGGCCACCAGGTCTCCTACGGTGAGGACGACTACACCGCCCGGCTGCAGCAGCTGATGGAGCAGCACTTCGGCGACGGGATCGAATGCTTCCCGGTCTTCAACGGCACCGGCGCCAATGTGCTCTCGCTGCAGTCCCTGCTGCCGCGCTGGGGCGCCGTGGTCTGCGCCTCAACCGCCCACATCAACATGGACGAGAACGGCGCACCGGAGCGGATCGGCGGCATCAAACTGCTCCAGGTTCCCACGAAAGACGGCAAGCTCACCCCCGAGCTGATCGACCAGGAAGCCTGGGGCTGGGGCGACGAGCACCGGGCCCAGCCACTGGCCGTGTCCATCACGCAGACCACCGAGCTCGGCACCTGCTACACACCGGACGAAGTCCGGGCCATCGCTGAGCATGTCCACTCCAAAGGCATGAAGCTGCACATGGACGGCGCCCGGCTGGCCAACGCCGCCGCCCACCTGAACGTGCCGCTGCGGGAGTTCACCCGCGACGCCGGCGTCGACATCCTCTCCTTTGGTGGCACCAAGAACGGACTGCTGTTCGGAGAGGTCGTTGTCGCGCTCAACCCGGCCGCCGCCCAGGGGCTGGTCTACCTGCGCAAGATGAACATGCAGCTGGCCTCCAAGATGCGCTTTATGTCCGCGCAGTTCATTGCCCTGCTCGAGGGTGACCTCTGGCTGCGCTCCGCCTCGCACGCCAACGCCATGGCGTCCCGGCTCCGTGCCGGCGTCGAATCCATCCCCGGCGTCGAACTAAGCCAGAAGACGGAATCCAACGGCGTGTTCGCGATCCTGCCGGCCGGAGTGGCAGACCGGCTGCGCGCGTCGTTCCGGTTCTACGACTGGAACGAGGCGGCCCGTGAGGTCCGCTGGATGTGCTCCTTCGACACCACCGAGGCCGACGTTGACTCCTTCATCGCCGCCATCAAGCGCGAACTCGCTGCCGGCTGACCCGCGTGCCCGGCGCAAGCCCGGCCGGGCAGTTGCGGCGAGCCTGCCGGGCTTGGGAGCGCGCCTTGCATAATCTTCCAGAGTGAACGCACTCGATCAGGTTCCGGCAGACTTTATCTTTGCCTTGGGAACCCTTCGGCAAGCACGAACCCGCGCTGAACTGCGTCTGGAGGAGATCCCGGCACCGGCGCGGCTGGCACCCTTCGCCGTCGCGCTCGGGGCGGAAGTCATCGCCGCCGGCGAACCGGCACCCTCCGGAGCCGTCCACGGCCCGGCGGCCGCGGCCCTGGCACGTGCTTCCGGCAGCGATGACATCGAACTGGCCACCGGCCGCTTCATCCTGCTGCACGATCCCGACGGCTCCGACGTCTGGGAGGGTGAATTCCGGATCGTCACCTACATCCGCGCCCAGTTGGAGCCGGAAATGGGCAATGACGAAATGCTCGGCCCGGTCGCCTGGGCGTGGCTCGTCGAGGCGCTGGAAAACCATGCCGCACCGTACCGCGCTGCCGGGGGCACCGCGACGCGGGTGCTTTCCGAAAGCTTCGGCACCCTCGCGGACCGGCCCAACTCCATCGACATTGAGCTCCGGGCATCATGGACGCCGGCTTCCCCTGACATCACCTCGCACCTCGAGGCGTGGTCGGACATGGTCTGCACCTTCGCCGGCCTCCCCCCGCTGCCGGAAGGCGTCACCCCGCTGCCCCGCTGGCGACGCGGACTGCCCTGAAATGGACCTGATCCTGGACCGTAGCGCCAGCGCCATCCGCTTCGTTTTGGCACAGGCGCGGCCCGCAACACTGTGTTGTCGCTAAACTGAAGTCATCATGACCCCTCATATTCCGGAAACCACGACGGCCGGCGCCGTACCAATCAAAACAGAGGCCGCTGACACTACAGCCCACATCGCGGTGGACGGCTTCGACAGCCTGGTCCCCGAGGTCATCGACCTCGATGCCCCCCGCGACGGTGTGCCGCTCGTCATTGAAACAATGTCAGGCCTGCAGCGCTGCGCCGCGGCCCTCGCCGCAGGACACGGACCCGCGGGGGTTGACGCCGAACGCGCCTCCGGCTTCCGCTACGGCCAGCGCGCCTTCCTGGTCCAGATCCGCCGTGAGGGTTCCGGCACCTGGCTGATCGATCCGGAACCCTTCGACGACCTGCGAATCGTCAACGACGCCCTGCGCGGCGTGGAATGGATCCTGCACGCTGCCAGCCAGGACCTGCCCTGCCTGTCCGAACTCGGCATGTGGCCGGACAAACTCTTCGACACCGAACTCGCCGCCCGCCTCGCCGGCTTGCCCCGCGTGGGCCTCGCCGCCGTGATCGAACAGCTCCTGGGCTTTGGCCTCGCCAAGGAACACTCCGCCGCCGACTGGTCCACCCGGCCGCTGCCGGAGCCCTGGCTGCGCTACGCCGCCCTCGACGTCGAGGTCCTCACCGAACTGCGCGAGGAACTCATCGAACTCCTCGTGGCCGACGGCAAGCTGGACTACGCCGAACAGGAATTCGCTGCCATCCTCGACGCCGGGCAGGCACCGCCTCGCGTCGACCCGTGGCGCAAGACGTCCGGACTGCACCAGATCCGCGACCGTCGCCAACTGGCGGCGGTCCGCGAACTGTGGCTCGAACGCGACTCGCTGGCGCAGAAGCGCGACGTCGCCCCCGGCCGGCTGATCCCCGACTCCGCACTGGTCGCCGCCGCCAAGGCCATGCCCACCACCGTGCCGCAACTGCTCGGCACCAAGGGCTTCCACGGCCGTGCAGCCCAGCGCGAGGCGCCGCGGTGGCTGCGCTGTATCAGCACCGCCCGGACCCTCGAGGAACTCCCGCCCCTGCACCTGCCCACGAACGCTCCCCCGCCCCCGCGTGTGTGGGCCGACCGGGACCCGGAGGCCGCCGCACGGCTCGCCACCGCCCGCCCCGCGCTGCAGGCCAGGGCCGAGGAGCTGAACATGCCGGTGGAGAACCTGCTGACGCCGGATTACCTCCGCCGCGTCTCCTGGCGCCCGCCGCTCGAGTCCACCGAGGAAGGCATCGCGGAGGAGTTGGCGAACCTTGGCGCGCGCCAGTGGCAGATTGAACTCGCCGCGCCGCTCATCGCCACAGCGTTCCAGCACCCGCAACCACTGCCGGCCAAGGAAGCCAAAGCCGCACCGGACAAAACTGGCGTCACGACTGCCGCGGAAGCACCGGACACAGCGCACTAGGCCGCGACCGGCCCGCGGAACGTCACCCGGCGGCACCGCCGCCGGACTCCTTGCCAGCTATGTTACTGGCTAGTAACATGGTCTCTGATGTCGCCCGACTCCGTCGCCTCTGGGCTCTTTGCGCCCAGGGCACGGATCCGGCACCCATGTCTCGATGAGGAGTAACACGTGAGCCAGCCCAGCATCAGCGGACAACCCAGCGGCGCAAAGCCGAGCATCGGAGGAAACAGGACCATCCGCGAGGTCGTTTTCGTCGACGGCGTCCGCACCCCCTTCGGCCGCGCCGGCGAGAAGGGCATCTACGCGGGAACGCGGGCCGATGACCTCGTGGTCAAGTGCATCCGCGAACTGATGCGCCGCAACCCGTCCCTGCCCGCCGAACGCATCGACGAGGTGGCCATTGCGGCGACGACGCAAACCGGCGACCAGGGCCTGACGATCGGCCGCACCGCCGCCCTGCTGGCCGGACTGCCGCGCACCGTGCCGGGTTTCGCGATCGACCGGATGTGCGCCGGCGCCATGACGGCCGTGACCACCACGGCGAGCGGCATCGGCTTCGGCGCCTACGACGTCGTGATCGCCGGTGGCGTGGAACACATGGGCAACCACCCGATGGGCGCAGGCTCCGACCCCAACCCGCGCTTCATGTCCGAACGGATCGTGGACCCGGCCGCCCTGAACATGGGCAGCACCGCGGAGAACCTGCACGACCGCTTCCCCGCCATCACCAGGGACCGCACCGACGCCTTCGCTGTCGCCTCGCAGGACAAACTGGCCGCCGCCTATGCCAGGGGCCAGATCCAGCCGGACCTGGTGCCGGTCGCGACGATGAAACCGGGCCGGGGCTGGACCGTCAACAGTCTGGATGAGCCGCCGCGGCCGGGGACCTCGCTTGAGGACCTCGCCGCGCTCAAGACCCCGTTCCGCGCCCATGGCCGGGTGACGGCCGGCAACGCTGCCGGCCTCAACGACGGCGCCACGGCGGCCCTGCTGGCGTCCGCCGACGCCGCCGAGGAACTTGGCCTGCCGGTCAAGATGCGCCTGGTCAGCTACGCCTTCGCCGGCGTCGAACCCGAAGTCATGGGCATCGGACCGGTCCCGGCCACCGAAAAGGCCCTCAGGAACGCCGGACTCGGCATCGGGGACATCGGCCTCTTCGAAATCAACGAGGCTTTTGCCGTGCAGGTGCTCAGCTTCCTGGACCACTTCGGCATCGCCGACGACGACCCCCGGGTCAACCGTTACGGCGGCGCGATCGCCGTCGGGCACCCCCTTGCCTCCTCCGGCGTGCGGCTGATGAACCAGCTGGCCCGCCAGTTTGAGGAGGACCACTCGGTCCGCTTCGGCATGACCACGATGTGCGTCGGCCTGGGCATGGGCGCCACAGTGATCTGGGAGAACCCGCACCATGCCGGTTACGGCACCTCCTTCGAGCCGGCCGCCGCCACGGGCACCGCCACCACTACCGAGACTGGAGCAGCCGCATGAGCGCCGCCGATTTCCGTAAACTTGCCGATCTCTTCCCGGACGAGACGGTCACCCACTCCTACGTCCAGGACATTCCGCTGCCGGCGGTCGATGGCAGGAGCCCCGGCGTGTTCGCCTTGGTCACGCTGGACAACGGCCTGGACCACGCCAGGCCCACGACCCTGGGTCCCAACACCCTTGTCGAGCTCGGCACCGTCCTGGAAGGACTCAAGGCCCGCGCCGCCCGCGGCGAGATCGCGGGCGTGGGCGTCACCGGCAAACCCTACTTCCTCGTCGCCGGCGCCGATCTGTCCACGGTCAAGTCCATCAGCGGCCGCGAACACGGGCTCTGGATGGCCCAGTTGGGTCACGACGTCTACGGCACGCTGGCGGACCTGGGTGTGCCGAGCTTCGCGTTCATCAACGGCCTCGCCCTGGGCGGCGGGCTGGAAATCGCGCTGCAGTCCACCTACCGCACGGTATCCACCGGCGCCGGCGCGCTGGCCCTGCCCGAAGCCTTCCTCGGACTCATCCCGGGCTGGGGCGGCGTGTACATCCTGCCGCGGCTGATCGGCCCGGAAAACGCCGTCAAGGTGATGATTGAAAATCCGCTGAGCAACAACCGCTCGCTCGCCGGGCCCCAGGCGTTCCAGCTCGGAGTGGCGGACGCCATGTTTGAGCCGGCCGACTTCGTCGAGCAGTCCGTCGCCTGGGCCGCGCAGGTCATCGCCGGCGCCGTGACCCCGGAACGCGCCAACGCCGTCGACCCCGCTGCCCCACAGGTCGCGGCCCGCTGGGCCGCCGCCGTCGCCACGGGCAGGGCCTTCGTGGAGGCCAAGACCTCCAACGCCTCCCCCGCCCCGGCCAAGGTCCTCGACGTGATGGAAGCCAACCGGACACTGACCCAGGCGCAGGCCGCGGAGCTGGAATGCGAGACCCTCGCAGACCTGATGCAGACCGAGGAGTTCCGCTCCACCGTCTACGCCTTCCTCGACCTCGTGCAGCGCCGGTCCAAGCGCCCCGCCGGCGCCCCGGACCGCGCGCTCGCCCGCCCGGTGACGAAGATCGGCGTCGTGGGCGCCGGGCTGATGGCGAGCCAGCTCGCCCTGCTCTTCGCCCGCCAGCTCATGGTGCCCGTGGTGCTGACTGATATCGACCAGGCCCGCGTGGACAAGGGTGTGGGCTACGTGCACGCCGAGGTGGACAAGCTGTTGCAGAAGGGCCGCATCAGCCCAGACGCCGCCAACCGGACCCGGGCGCTGGTCACCGGATCTGTCTCCAAGGAAGCCTTCGCCGACGCCGACTTCGTCATCGAAGCGGTGTTCGAGGAGCTCAACATCAAGAAGCAGGTCTTCAAGGAGGTCGAGGCGATCGTTTCACCCGAGTGCATCCTTGCCACCAACACCTCCTCGCTGTCCGTCACCGCCATGGCCGCAGACCTGGAGCATCCGGAGCGCCTGGTCGGGTTTCACTTCTTCAACCCCGTTGCCGTGATGCCCCTGCTGGAGATCGTCCGCGCCCCGAAGACCGACGACGCCGTACTGGCCACCGCGTTCGAGCTCGCCAAGGGGCTCAAGAAGTCCGCCGTGCTAGTCAAGGACGCCCCGGCGTTCGTGGTCAACCGCCTCCTGCTGCGCCTGATGGGCGAGGTGACGGCGGCGTTCGATGAGGGCACCCCCGCGGACGTGGCCGACAATTCGCTGCGCCCGATGGGCCTGCCGATGACCCCGTTTGTCCTCGGCGCGATGGTGGGACTGCCGGTCGCCCAGCACGTCCAGGAATCCCTGCATGCTGCGTTCCCGGACCGCTTCACCGTCTCGCGGAACCTGCAGAAGCTCCTCGATCACGGCGTGACATCCATCTGGGCCACGCAGAACGGGGCAACGGAAAAGGGACCGGACGGTAAGCCGTTCATCCCCGCCGAAACGCTGGCACTGATGACCTTCGGCAACACCCCCTCGACCGCAGGGGAAGTGCTGCGCCGCACCCAGGATGCCCTGGCCGAGGAAATCGGACTCATGCTGGACGAGGGCGTGGTGGCCGGTCCCGAGGACATCGACCTCTGCATGATCCTCGGCGCGGGCTGGCCAATGTTCCTCGGCGGCATCACCCCGTATCTGGACCGGGTGGGCGCCTCCGAGCGGGTCAACGGCAGGAAGTTCCTGGCGCCCGGGGTGGCGTCCGAACCGGCCGCCTGAACACCCCATATTGGCCCCTGCCGCAGGGCCGCCCGCACCCTATCCCGGGGCGGGCGGCCCGGCGGACATACTCCGCCGGGCCAGCGCACCCACAGAGGAAATCAGCTCCTCGAAGCATTGCTCCGGGTTGTTGGAGGCGACGATCCGGGCGTTGGGCGGCAGGCCCCAGAGACCGCGGAAGTCAGCGACGGTCGTGCCGATCAGCAGGGGCGAGCCGGTTTCGACGTCGACGGTTGCCAGGCGCGCGGTGAACGGCGTGCGCCCGACGGCGGCGCAGGCCGCGAAGGCGTCATGCATGTGTGCCACATAGCCCTGCCCGTGGAGCCGGTGGAACTCCATGTAGAACCGGATCGCGTCGGACAGGCAGGCCACAAGCGGGCTGGCCGAGGTGCTGCGGAGGCCATCCGGCTGCTCCGGCAGGACCAGTTCCGGCCCGGCCCCGGCGGCCTCGCCCAGGCGCCGGAGGTGCAGCGGCAGCAGCTCGATCCGCTCGGTCGTCTCCAGCGCGCACAGCAGCGGCAGCTTGTCCGCCGGCAGGCCGCGGTACGCGGCGAAGACTTCCCGGGCCGCGTGCGGGTCCACCGAGACGTTCCATTCCGCCGTCGGGGTGGTGTTGCCCTGGTAGTTGAAGCTTCCGCCCATAATCACGAGGCCCTTGAGCAGCCGCGGCAGCTCCGGCTCGCGGCGCAGGGCCAGGGCGAAGTTGGTCAGCGGGCCGGTGACCAGCCCGGTGATCTCCCCCGGATGCGCCCGGACCTCCTCCACCCAGACGTCGACGGCGTGGCGCGGCGAGATCCGCCGGGCGGGCGCCGGCAGGACGGCGTAGCCGATCCCCTGCGGCCCGTGCGTTTCCTTGGTGGTGACCAGCGGAATTTCCAGCGGCGCCTCGGCGCCGATGGCCACCTCGACGCCCGGCCGGCCGCACAACTGAAGCAGTGCCAGGTTGTTGAGCGCGACCTGGCGGGCGCCCACGTTACCGGCCGTGCACGTGATGGCCTGGAGGTGGACCTCCGGCCGGGACAGCAGGTAGACGAGGGCCAGCGCGTCGTCAATCCCGGTATCGACGTCCATCAGGATGGTCTGCGGCGGTGCTGGCACCCCGGGACGGTCCATCTGGCGACGGTCCATCTAGAACAGCGCGACTTTCGGTATGCGCGGGAAGATCTCGTCGAGTTCCGCACGTTCCGCGGCGCTGGGCAGCCAGGCGACGGCCGCGGCATTCTGCCGGACCTGTTCGGGCCGGGTGGCGCCGGCAATGACGCTGCTGACCGAGGGCTGCGCCGCGAGCCAGGAGAACGCCACCTGGATCTCGTTCAGGCCCCGCTCTGCGGCGAACGCGCTGAAGGCAGCCAGTTGCTCCCAGTCGGCGTCATGGACCAGGTTGGTGCGCGTGTGGCTGAGGCGGGAGCCCTCGGGCGCGGTGTCCCTGGCGTATTTGCCGGTCAGCAGGCCGTTGGCGAGCGGGAAGTAGGGCAGCACGCCCAGGCCGTAGGCTTCGGCGGCCGGCGTGACCTCGAGTTCGGCCCGGCGGTCCAGCAGGTTGTAGTGGTTCTGGCTGGAGATGAAGCGTGCTCCGCCGCGGGCGCGGGCCACGAATTCGGCCTCGGCGATCTGCCAGCCGGCGCGGTTGGAATGACCGACGTAGCGGACCTTGCCGCTGGTGACGAGCTCGTCGAGGGCAGCGAGGGTCTCCTCGATCGGGGTGAGCGGGTCCGGGGTGTGGAACTGGTAGAGGTCGATCCAGTCAGTCCCGAGCCGTCGCAGTGACGCTTCCGCGGCCCTGATGATGTAGCGGCGGGAACCGCGGGCGCCGAAGTCATTGCCGTTGGTCCCGCGCATGTCCATGCCGAACTTCGTGGCGACGACGGCGTCGTCGCGGCGTCCCTGCAGGGCCTTGCCCAGCATCGTCTCGCTGAGGCCCGGTTCCCGGCCGTAGCTGTCGGCGACGTCGAAGAACGTAATGCCGGCGTCCAGGGCCGCGTGCACGACGGCGTCGGTCCCCTGCTGCGACTCGGTCGCAGTACTGGCCCGGCCCAGGTTGTTGCAGCCCAGCCCGACGACGGAGACAGTCAGTCCGGAATTTCCGATGCGGCGGTATTCAGTCATGGGGTTCAGCCTATATCGGCCGACAGCGGCTGCCGGGCAGGGTCCGCGCCCGCCGTGGCCGGGCACGGGGCTGCCCCCGTCACCGCTTTGGCGGCGACGGGGGCAGGTGCCGTACGAAGGCGACCGGGTCGCCCGCGGGGGTCAGCCCACCGGCTCGACGACGGCAGCCGTGGCGTCCGTGACGGCGGCAACGGGTTCGCCCGCCCTGGCTGCCGGTACGGCGAGGACGGCGACGACGCCGACGGCTGCGGCGATGGCCCAGATGGAGAAGTTGACGAAGTTGCCCAGCGATGCCGCGACCAGGATGCCGCCGCCGGAGATGGCGAGGACGGCGCCGATCCGTCCCACGCCCAGCGTGATTCCGAGGGCTGTCGCACGGGTGGCTGCGGAATAGTAGGTCGCCACGTAGCCGTTGATCAGGATCTGCGCGCCGACGGAACCAAAGCCGACCACAGCCACCAGCAAGTACATCGCCGGAAGCGGCGCGATTCCCGAGCCCATGACCAGCAGCGCGGTGCCGGAGCAGACGAAGGAAACGGCGGTGATGACCCGGGGCCCGAACTTGTCCGCCAGCCGGGAGGAGACGATGACGCCGACGACGGCCCCGACGTTCACGGTCAGCAGGAAGCTCAGCGAGGAGGCGAGGGAGTAGTTGGCGAGCACCATCAACTGCGGGAGCCAGGTGTTCAGGCCGTACACGAGGATCTGGCCGCAGATCCCGGCCAGCGAGAACAGCACCGTGGCGGCCAGCACCCGGCCGGTCAGCAGGGTACGGAACCGGCCGCGCTCCTTGGCCCGGGCGCTGGCGGCCGCGGCGGGCGCCAGCGGTTCCAGGCCGTAGTCGGCGATGAGCTCCTCGGCCTCGGCACGCCGGCCCCGGGCGGCCAGGAACGCCGGAGACTCCGGAAGGAATTTGAACAGGAACGGCAGGACAATGATCAGCGGAAGGCCACCGATGGCGAGCATGCCGCGGAACCCGATGGACGACAGCAGGGCCAGCGCCAGCAGTGCCGCCATGATGCCGCCCACGGCGTAGCCGGAGAACATCAGGGCGTTGTTGAAGTTGCGGCGGTGGGACTTGGAGAACTCAACGGTCAGGGCAATCGCCGTCGGAATGACGCCGCCGAGGCCGAGCCCGGCGAGGAAGCGGAAGATGCCGAACAGCTCCGGGGTGGGCGCCCACGCGGTGAGCAGCATCAGCAGCGAGAAGAAGGCGATGGAGCCCATCAGGACCCGTCGGCGGCCCAGGATGTCCGTGAGGTAGCCGATCAGGATGGCGCCGATGAACATTCCCGCCAGCGCGTAGCTGCCGATGGCGCCGGTCTGAACCGGGGTCAGGCCCCAGTCCTGGTAGGCGAGCAGCTTGGGGACGATCGCCCCGTAGACCACGAGGTCATAGCCGTCAAAAACAATGGCGACGAAGCACAGGAAGATGACAGCGGCCGCGGATTTCCGGGGCCGGGATACAGCGGTCGGGGCTTGACCAAGCATGAAAACTCCAAGCGGTTACGCCACAGCTTCGTGGCGGCTGATGGGTGCGGGAGAGGAAACCAGGAGGTTTGATGGGCGTGTGATGCAACCCACAATTCAATGTAACATAGTCTTGTTGTGCGTCAAGATACTTGTTACATCTCAATTCTTGCTTCCCAGGAGTCCACATGGCGGAGACCCCGCGTTCACTCGTCCTGAACCTTTTCGGGGACTATCTCCGCTATGCCGGCGGCGAGGTCAAACTCGGCGAACTGACCGAACTCATGACCGCATTCGGCCTGGAACCGGCCACCATCAGGGTCAGCATGTCACGGCTCAGGAAGGAAGGCTGGTTCTCCACCCGCAAGGAGGGCCGGGAGACGGTATACACCCTCAGCGGCCACATGCTGGAAGTGCTCACCCAGGGCCGGGCGCGGATCTTCCGCCGCCGGGAGGACCCCTGGTCCGGCCGCTGGACCATGGTGATCTACCAGGTGCCGGAGTCCGAGCGGGCCGTCCGCGAAGCGCTGCGCAAGCAGCTGGCGTGGATTGGTTTCGGACAGCTCTCCCCCTCGACCTGGCTGGCCCCGCACGACCTCTCGCTCGAGGCCAAGGAGCTCGCCGCACGGCATGAGTGCGCGCGGGTTGACGTTCTCTGGTGCGGCTCGGATGACGCCGACGCGGCCAAGGACCTGGCCCGGCGGTGCTGGGACCTTGAAACCCTTGGCCGGGACTACCGCAACTTCCTCGCCACCTATGGACATCTGGACAATGCGCGCGGCAACCTCACCAAGGACGGCCGCCAGGCCCTTGTGGAACGCACCCGCCTTGTCAACGATTTCCGCCGCTTCCCCTTCCGGGATCCCGAACTGCCGGAGCAGCTCCAGCCGGAGAGCTGGCCGGCACCGGCGGCATTCAGCCTGTTCCGCCGCGTCCACGAACAACTCGGCCTGCAGGCCAACGCCTACGTGGCGGACCTGATCGGAAGGCCGGTCCACCCGGGCACCCCGCTTCATGTGTAACAAAAGCTTGACGTTCCACATTTTTTAGCAACATAATGGTTCCGGGACGTGGCACACGTCCTCCCCCAAATCTCCAGAAGGTGGCATCGATGGCACTTCGCGTAGCCTGCATTGGCGGCGGTCCCGGCGGACTGTTCTTCTCAACTTTGTTCAAGCAGACCGTTCCCGACGCCGAGGTCGTGCTCTTTGAGCGCAACCAGGCCACGGACGCCTTCGGCTTCGGCGTTGTCTTTTCCGACGCAACGCTGCGCCGGATCAACGACGCGGATCCTGTCGTGCTGAACGGTCTCCGTGACTACGGCACGCACTGGGACGATATCGAGGTCTGGCTCAAAGGCGAGCGGAAGTCCTTTACCGGCAACGGCATGGCAGCCATCAACCGCAAGACGCTGCTTCAGCTGATGCAGGACCGGGCAACGGACGCCGGTGTCGACCTGCGCTTCGGCGAGTACGTGCCCGACCTGGCCGCGCTCGAAGGATTTGACGTGATCGTCGGCGCGGACGGCGCAAACTCCTCCACCCGCGAGCAGCTGGGTGACAGCCTGGGCCACACCGCCGAAACCGCCACCGCCAAGTTCATCTGGTTCGGCACAAGCCACAGGTTCAAGGGCATGACCTTTGTCCACCGCAAGAGCGAGTTCGGCAACTTTGCTGTCCATGGCTACCCGATCAGCGATGAGCTCAGCACCTTCATCGTCGAAACCGATGAAGAGACCTGGCGCCGCGCCGGACTCGACGAATTCGACGTCAGCCAGCCTCCGGGGCCCTCCGATCTGAAGACCCAGCGGTTCCTGGAGAAACTCTTCGCCGAAGACATCGCAGGCGAGCCGCTCGTGGCCAACAACTCCCGCTGGGCCAATTTCCGCACCCGCCGCACCCGCTCCTGGCACAAGGGCAACGTGGTCCTGCTCGGCGATGCCGTCCACACCGCGCACTTCTCCGTCGGTTCCGGCACGAAGATGGCGATGGAGGATGCCATCTCCCTGGTTCGCGAGATTGCGGACCACCAGGACGACCTCGAGCTGGCCTTCAGCAACTACGAGGCCGAGCGCCAGCCGCAGGTGGCCAAGATCCAGAACCAGGCCCGCGGCGGCCTGAGCTGGTGGGAACACTTCGCCCGGTACTACGACTCCTTCGACCCCACCCAGTTCACTTTCCACTTCTTCTCCCGCAGCATCGACATCGACAAGATCCGCCAGCGCGACGCGGGCCTCGTTGCGGCCGTCGAGGCTGACTGGCTCCAGCGCCATGGCTCCGAGCCGCTTGACACGCCGCTGGCCGCAGGAAACGTCCGGTTCAGCGGACGGCTGCTGTCCCTGCGCAACTACGGCGGACACCCGGCCCTGAGCGGCCCGGGCGGCAGCATCGCGCTGACCACCGACCCGGCCGCCGCCGGCGGCAACACCGGCCTGCTCGTCACCGCGCCCGACACCGAGGACGGCCTCGCAGCTTCCTTCCGGGAACTGCCGGCCCGTGCCGCCGCCATCGTCATCCAGGGCGGAACCCCGTTCACCCGTACCCTCCTGTCCGAGGAGGTTCGGCTCGGCCGGGGCCTCACGAGCGTGGTGGTGGACGACCGCGGCGCCGTCTCCGCCCTGACCCAGGTGCTGTCCGGCCGGACGGACGCCGTCGCGACCGTGGCCCAGGAGGATTCCGATGCATAGCCTGGCCCCGCTCTTCGCGCCCCGCGGCATCCTCGTTGTTGGCGCCTCAGCCAGCCCGGACAAACTCGGCGCTGTGATGGCCCAGTCCCTCGCCAGCTACCCGGCGCCCCTGGCGCTGGTGAACAGCCGCGGCGAGAACGGCATGCACACCAGCATTGCCGATGCAGCAGCCACCATCCCCGGCGGACCGGACCTGGCCGTACTGTGCGTGCCGGCCGCCGCCACCGCCCAGGCGCTGCGCGACAGCGCCGCCGCGGGGGCCACAGCCGCCCTCGTCTGTGCCGGCGGCTTCGCCGAAGCCGGCGGCCCGGGACTGGAGTTCGCCCGCCAGGTCGAGGATGCCGTCCGGGACACCGGAATCCGGCTGCTCGGCCCCAACACGTCCGGGTTTTTCGTGCCGCACCGGAGCCTGCGCGCCAGTTTCGTTCCCGGCGTCGCCGCGCTGGAACCCGGCCCGGTCGCCGTCGTGGCAGCCAGCGGCGGTGTCAACCACGTCCTGGCCTTCCATCTGCAGCGGGCCGGGGTGGGCGTCAGCCTCGCCGTGGGCATCGGCGCCGGCGTGGACATCAGCGCGCCCGATGTACTGGAGTACCTGATCTCCGATCCGCACACCAAGGCAGTTGCCCTGCACCTGGAAACCGTCGCCGACGGCCCGGCGCTTGTCGACGCGGTGGCCCGGCTGAGTGCGGTCAAACCGGTGGTCGCACTGGTGGTCGGCCGCAACGATGTTTCCGAGTTTGCCCAGTCGCATACCGGCGCCCTGGCCACGTCGTGGCGCACCACGAGGGCGGTCCTGAAGCAGGCCGGCGCGGTGATCGTTGACGACGAACACCAGCTGGTTGCCGCAGTGACGGCCCTCGCCGGACGCCGCCTGACTCCCGCCGCCGATCCCGGCGTCGGGCTCATCACCGGGCAGGCCGGCCCCGGACTGCTGATCGCCGACGCGCTGCACAGCGCCGGTGTGGCCCTGCCCCGCCTGGACAGGAACAGCCAGGAGGCCATCGGCGCGCTGCTGCCGCCGCTGACCTTCCAGGCCAACCCCGTGGACACCGGCCGCCCCGGCCCCGGCTACGAGAAGATCGTGGCGGCCGTGGCCGCTGACCCTGCCATCGACGTCGTCGCCGTCTACGGGCTGACCGAACCCGTCGCCGACCTTCCGGCGTCCGTGGCGGCTTCCGGCGCTGCCGGGACCCTGCCGATCGTGATCGGTGTGGACGGCCCGGACAGCGACCTTGAGCGCGCCGCGAAGTCTGCCCGGCAGTACGGCCTGCCCCTGATCAGCGGACCGACGGCACTCGCTCACGGCATCACCGCCCTGGTTAACGACGCACGCGGGCAGTTCCAGCGGGCGCAGGCGCCCGCCGGGTCCTTCGCGTGGCCGGAACTGCACGGACCATGGGATGAGGTCCGGTCCAAGGAACTCCTCGGCGCGCTGGGGATCGCCACGCCGCCGCGACGGCGCTGCGAAAGCCGCACCGCTGCCCACGAGGCGCTCGCTGACCTGGGCGGTCCGGTGGCGGTCAAGCTGCTCGACGCCACCGTGCTGCACAAGACAGACATTGGCGGCGTCTTCCTCGGCGTCGAGTCCCCCGCCGCCCTGGACCGTGCGCTCGACGGACTCGAAGCCGCCGGGGCCCGCGAATTCCTGATCGAATCAATGGCTCCATCCGGCGTCGATCTGGTGGTCGGCGCACGCCGCGACCCGGTCTTCGGCCCGATCATCGTCCTGGGCCTGGGCGGGACCGCCGCTGAAGTTTTCGCCGACATCTCCATCCGCTCCGCGCCCCTGTCCGTCCGCGGAGCCGAGGGTATGCCCGGCGAGCTGCAGGCCCGTGAACTGCTCTACGGCTTCCGCTCCGGACCCGTGCTGCAAACCACCGAACTGGCCGTAATCCTGGCCCGGCTCGGTGACGCTTTGTGCTCCAATGAGGAGATAGCCGAAATCGAAATCAACCCCCTGCGCCTGACCCGTAACGGTCTCCTGGCGCTCGATGCAGTCGTGATCAATGTCGAGGAGGACATTCAATGACCAGCCACACAAGTGCGGGCACCGTCGCCTGGCCGGACGACCTCGCGGCCGGGTTCCGCCGCAAGGGCTACTGGGAAGACCGCCCGCTGGGCAGTCTGCTGCTCGACGCCGCGGACCGGCTGCCGGAGAAGACCGCCGTCGTCGACGGCGACGTGCGGCTGAGCTACGCCGGACTCGCCAACCGGGTGGATGCCGCCGCCGGACGGCTGCTGCAACTGGGCCTGAAGGCCGACGACCGGATCATGGTCCAGCTGCCCAACGGCTGGCAGTTCACCGTGCTCACGCTGGCCTGCTTCAGGGCCGGCATCATCCCGGTGATGGCCCTCCCGGCCCACCGCAGGTACGAGCTTTCCTTCCTGACCGAGCTCTCCGAGGCCCGGGCCATCGCCGTTCCGGACGCCATCAAGGACTTTGACCACCAGGCCCTGGCCGAGGAACTTGCCGCCGCGGTCCCCACACTGGATGTCATCCTGGTGTCCGGAGCAGCGAACACCGGCAACACCCGGCTCGAGGACATCCTCGCCCCGGGAACAGAGGTGGCGGCTGCCCGCGCCCGGCTGGATGCGGCCGCCCCGTCAGCGGACAGCCCGGCCCTGTTCCTTCTCTCCGGCGGCACCACGGGCCTGCCCAAACTCATCACCCGGACGCACAACGACTACGCCTACAACATCAGGGAAACCTCCCGCGTCACGGCCGTCACCGAAGACACCGTCTACCTTGGCACGCTGCCGGCAAGCCACAATTTCCCGCTGGCCTGCCCCGGCATCCTCGGCATCCTGTACGCCGGCGGCCGCGTCGTGATGCTGCCCAGCCCCGAACCGCGAAAGGCGTTCGCCACCATTGAAGCCGAACAGGTCACGCTGTCCACTGCGGTGCCCGCCGTCGCCCAGCGCTGGATCGAACACCAGCAGGAGACCGGATCCGGGCAGCTCGCCAGCCTCCAGGTGCTGCAGGTCGGCGGCTCCCGCCTGCCGGACGAAATCGCACGCAAGGTGAAGCCCGTCCTGGGTGCCACCCTGCAGCAGGTCTTCGGCATGGCGGAGGGGCTGATCAACTCGACCCGGCTGGACGATCCGGAGGAGGTCATCTGCACGACCCAGGGCCGCCCCGTCTCCGAGGCTGACGAGGTCCGGATCGTGGACGAGGCCGGCATGGACCTTCCCGACGGCGTTCCCGGCTCCATCCTGACCCGCGGACCGTACACGCCGCGGGGATACTACCGTGCACCGGAAGCCAATACCCGCGCCTTCACCCCCGACGGGTGGTACGCCAGCGGCGACATCGTCGAACGCCGTCCGGACGGGAACCTGATCGTGCAGGGACGCGACAAGGACATGATCAACCGCGGCGGGGAGAAAATCTCGGCGGAGGAAATCGAAAGCCTGGTCTACCGGATCGAGGATGTCACCATGGCGGCCGCGGTCTCCATGCCGGACCCCACCCTTGGCGAACGCCTGTGCCTGTACATCACGGTGAAGCCCGGGAGCGAAGTCACCCTGCAAATCATCCAGCAGCTCCTGCGGGAGACCGGCGTGGCAGCCTTCAAGATCCCGGAGCGCCTTGTGGTGGTCGATGAGCTGCCCGTCACCAAGGTCGGAAAGATCAACAAGAAGGACCTGCGGGCCGACATTGCCCGGCGCCTTGCCGGCGCCGGGGTCAACGCCGGCTGACCCGGGAGCCGCCCCGGCGTCCCGCCGGCCGGTGCCCACCGACTGGTGTGTGCCCGCCGGCCGGTGTGCCCCCGCCGGGTGTCTAGGAGACGACGGGCGAATCGACGAGGATTTCGCGTCCGATGAGGTCCGCGACGAACGCGTTCGAGGGCGCGGCGAGTTGCCGGTGGATTTCCTTGAAGAGCGCGAACGCCGCGTCGCCCGGCCAGTCCGCGGGCCGCAGTTCAGCGGGAAGGAACGGGTCCCGGAACGGGAAGCGACGGAAGTCGGATATCAGCTGGATCCGTTCGGACAGCGCCTGGCTGCCCGCTTTGGCGGCATTGGCGGCGGGGTCATTGAGCGGCGAGTAGCTGGCGATGAAGCGTTCGTAGTCGGCAGCGAGCTCCGTCAGGTCCCAGCAGCGCGCCGCCAGATCGCGGTCCGCATCCGCGTCCCCCGTTCCGCACCAGAGGACGTCGATGGTGGCGGACGGGTAGTCGGCGGCGAGTCTGTGGGCCGCGTCCAGGAGGTCGTGGGCGGCCACCCAGGTCGAGGTGGACAGCTGTCCGAAGCCGTGCCAGGAAAGGTCCTTGCGGAGCTGCTCCCGCAGGGACCTTTCAGTTTCCGGCACCTGGTAAATGACCATGGTCCATCGCCCCGGCCAGGGCTCCTGCCGCCGGTCGAAGATCCGCATCCGGCCTTCGGTGAGGACGTGGAGCATTTTCTCCGTCAGTTCGTAGACCGTTTCGCGCTGCTGCCGGCGGGTCGTGAACCAGCCTTCCTTCTTCAGGCGGGACATGCTCACCCGCACGGTGGCGGGTTCCACGCCGAAGACCGCCAGAAGCTTGGTCATGTCGCCGAGCTTGATTTCGGCGCCCGCGTAGCGGAGGTAATCCCCGAACAGGTCGAGGATGATGGAACGCGGTTTCATGGACGCAGGGCCCTTCGGTTGGTGGAACGTATCCTAACCCACCCGCCGGCTATCCTGCGGGCAGTTCCAGCCCTTGTTCGTCCAGGGCGTCCTCGAGCTGGGCCAGGGTCCGCGGGCCCATCCCGTGCATCCCGGACAAGGCGCGGCCACCGAGGGCCACCACCTGCTCGAGGGTCTCGACGCCGGCGTGGGCCAGGGCCCGGCGGGCGGGAGCCGCGATCCCCCGCGGCAGAGGGGTCCGGCCAGGTTCAACGGATTTCGGTGCCATGATGCATACCTTCCAGTCGTTGTCCCCCAAAACTGATGTGAAAACGTGCCGGTGGAACCAGCCCCGGAACTACAGGGTGAAGCTGTTGGCCGGCTTGGGTGAGTGCTTGAGCCTGAAGGACGTCTCGCCGAAGGCGGCGGCGCCGATGCTCAGTTTGGTGTAGTCGAGGTCCTCGCCGCGGATGCAGACCTTGATCGCGTTGACGGCCTTGTTGATGTCAGGGGTGAGTATGAAGATGTTGAGCTTGGCATCGGCGAACTCCGAGCGGTCCACAATGCCAAGCCCGCGCCAGGCCAGGTGGCTGATCAGGGCGTCCTTGGCCTTTTCCTCGAGGTAACGGTCGCGGTCGGTGCCGTCTTTGGTCTTCAGGGCGTACTGGGCCACGACCCAGAACTGCTCTTCCTCGGGGATTTCGGCATAGCCGTCTTCGGCGCACTGTACGGCGAAGGCGTCCATCAGCCCTTCAGCGGCTGCGGCATCGGCGACGTCGGTCTCGTCGGTCTTGCTCTGGTGCCCGACCACGCCGTGGTTCATCACGAACTGGCTGTAGTCCTCGTCAAACCAGGCCTCCCTGAACTCGAGGACCCCTTCGTCGTTGCGTTTATAAACGCGGATAATCCCGCTCATGTCCGTCCTTTCCTGAACCATTCGCGGTCTGCGCCGTCGAACGGTGGCTGTTGTGCCTTGACGGCCTGAAAAAGCTGCTCCGACGCCGCACTGATCCGGTCCACCACGTCTGCGGGGTAGTCCATCTCGATCCGGTGCGCGGCGAACTCGTCCTCGTCGTCGACGTACACACCGCGGTCCGCGGTCCGGATGACGTCGAGGTCCATGTCGATCAGGTGGAACTCTGTGACGCCCGGCCGGATCGTGGTCCAGCCGTGGTCTGTCGCAAGATCCACGTAGATCCGGACGCCCGCGGGATGGGCCCCGTCGTAGAAGGTGGCCACGTACTCGCCGGAGCGCGGGACCAGCAGCACGGCGTCGGATTCGGCGTAGAAGGCCGCGCCCGGGCGGGAGCAGAACTCGTTGGTTCCCTGGAAGATCCACCAGCCGTGGGCGTCCTCGCCGAGGTAGGTTCCGGGCACCACCCAGTGGGCCTTGCCGTTCCATTTCCGGTTGCGGGAGACCACGAGGTCTCCCGGTGCCAGACCGCGGGGGATCCTCACAGAATCGGCAGGCTGCCGGTGCTGGGGTGTGACTGGCCCGGGAGGGGCCGCGCGAACGGCACCTTGGTCCCCAGGACCTGCGCCACGACATCGTGCGTGATCTGCTGCGCGGTCAATCCGACCCGTTCCAGCACCTGGTTGCGGGACCCGTGGTCCAGGAACTCCACCGGGAGGCCGACCTCGTTGAGCGCGGTGTCCACGCCGGCGGCCCGCATTTCCTGGCGGATCCGGGATCCGACGCCGCCGGCGCGGACCCCGTCCTCGATGCAAATGACCAGGCGGTGTTGGGAGGCGAGGGCGATGATGGATCTCCGGACCGGGAGGAGCCAGCGGGGGTCCACCACGGTGGAACTGATCCCCTGCGCCCCGAGCCGGTTGGAAACGTCCAGCGCGAGTTCGGACATCGCACCGACACTGACGATCAGCACGTCGTTTTCGCTGGAGCCGGCCGGGCGGCGCGCCAGCACGTCAACGCCGTCGCTCAGCCGTTCGAGGGCTTCAACCTCGGCGCCCACGGTGCCCTTGGAGTAGCGGATGACACTGGGCGCGTCCTCGATGGCGACCGCTTCGCGCAGTTCCTCGCGCAGCCGTGTGGCGTCGCGGGGCGCGGCGAGGTGCAGCCCGGGAACGATCTGGACCATGGCCATGTCCCACATGCCGTGGTGGCTGGGGCCGTCCGGTCCGGTGACGCCGGCGCGGTCCAGGACCACGGTGACGCCGGCCTTGTGCAGGGCGACGTCCATCAGGAGCTGGTCGAAGGCGCGGTTCAGGAACGTCGCGTAGACCGCGACGACGGGGTGCAGGCCCCCGAATGCCATGCCGGCGGCGGACGTGAGGGCGTGCTGTTCGGCGATCCCGACGTCGAACACGCGCTCAGGGTGCCGCGCGGCGAACTTGTGCAGCCCGACGGGGATGAGCATGGCGCCGGTGATCCCGACGATGTCCTTGCGTTCGTCCGCGATGTCGGCGATCTCATCGGCGAAGACGGCGGTCCAGGACTTCGCGCCGCCGGCCTCGGTGGGCTCGCCGGTCTCCGGGTCGATGATCCCGACGGCGTGGAACTGGTCGGCCTCGTGGGCCCGGGCGGGCGCATAGCCGTGGCCTTTTTCGGTCATGGCATGCACGATCACCGGACCGGCGTAGTTCCTGGCGGTGGACAGGGCGTTCTCCATGGCCTGGAGGTCGTGGCCGTCCACCGGGCCGATGTACTTCATCCCCAGGTCCTCGAACATTCCCTGTGGGGCCCACCAGTCCTTGACGCCCTTCTTCATGGCGTGCAGGCTCTTGTAGGTGAACTGGCCCGCGGGGCCGCCGTTCTGCAGCCGCCTCCGCCACCAGTCCAGGGTGCCTTCGTAGGTCGGCGCCGCGCGGAAGGAGTCGATGGTGGGGCGCAGCGAGGCCAGGTAATCCGCGAATCCGCCAACGGTCGCGGCGTAGGAGCGGCCGTTGTCGTTCACCACGATCACCACGCGGCGCTTCTTGTCGGCGGCGATGTTATTGATGGCTTCCCAGGCCATACCGCCGGTCAGGGCGCCGTCACCCACCACGGCGATGACGTAGCGGTCGCCGTCGCCGGTCAGCTGACGGGCGCGGGAGATCCCGTCGGCCCAGGACAGCGAGGAGGAGGCGTGTGAGCTTTCGACGATGTCGTGCTCGGATTCGGCGCGGTCCGGGTAGCCGGACATGCCGCCCTGCTGGCGCAGGGTGCTGAAGTCCTGGCGTCCGGTGAGCAGCTTGTGCACGTAGGACTGGTGGCCCGTGTCGAAGACGATGCTGTCGCGGGGGGAATCGAAGATCCGGTGGACCGCGATGGTGAGTTCGACGACGCCGAGGTTCGGGCCCAGGTGCCCGCCCGTCTGGGAGACGTTGCCGATCAGGAACTCCCTGACCTCGGCTGCCAGCTGATCCAGCTGCGCCTCGGACAACTTACTCAGGTCCTGCGGATTCCGGATGGTCTCCAAGATTCCCAACGGCCCCTCCTTCGGGTGGTAGACATGCCTGTTAACTCTAACGCCTCCGGGCTGGGCCCGGTGCCGGAACGCGTCGCGGCGGGACGGCGCCCCGGCGCGCGTCCGGCACGCAAAAGCCCCGGCCGGTCAGGGACCGGCCGGGGCCAAAGACGCCTGGGAACTCCTCCCGTGCGGGAGGAGTCCTCCACTAGTTGGCGGAGATCTGGCGCAGCACGTACTGCAGGATGCCGCCGTTGCGGTAGTAGTCGGCCTCGCCCGGGGTATCGATGCGCAGGACCGCATCGAAGGACGTGACGGTGCCGTCTTCGGCTGTGGCGGTGACCTTGAGCGTCTTCGGCGTGGTGCCTTCGTTCAGGGCGGTGACGCCCTCAACGGCGAAGGTCTCCGTGCCGGTCAGCCCGAGGCTGGCAGCGTTCTGGCCGGCCGGGTACTGCAGCGGCAGGACACCCATGCCGATCAGGTTGGAGCGGTGGATGCGCTCGTAGCTTTCGGCGACGACAGCCTTGACGCCCAGGAGCGCGGTGCCCTTGGCTGCCCAGTCACGGGACGAGCCCGAGCCGTATTCCTTGCCGGCCAGGACGACCAGCGGGGTACCGGCGGCCTGGTAGTTCTGCGCGGCGTCGTAGACATAGGCCTGCGGGCCGTCCGCCTGGCTGAAGTCGCGGGTGAAGCCACCCTCGACGCCGTCCAGGAGCTGGTTCTTGATCCGGATGTTCGCGAACGTTCCGCGGATCATGACCTCGTGGTTGCCACGGCGTGAGCCGTAGGAGTTGAAGTCCTTGCGCTCCACACCGTTGGCCAGCAGGTACTGCCCGGCCGGGGTGTCGGACTTGAAGGAACCTGCCGGGGAGATGTGGTCCGTGGTGACGGAATCGCCCAGCTTCAGCAGCACGCGCGCGCCGGTGATGTCCTTGACGGGGTCCGGCTGTGCCTTCATGCCGTCGAAGTACGGGGGCTTCCGGACGTAAGTGGACTTCGGGTCCCAGGCGAAGGTGTCGCCCGCCGGGGTGGAGAGTGCCTTCCAGCGGTCGTCGCCGTCGAAGACGCCCTCGTAGCCGCGGGCGAACATCTCCTTGTCGATCGAGGAATCGATGACCTGCTGGACCTCGACCGGGTTCGGCCAGATGTCCTTCAGGAAGACGTCGTTGCCGGCCTCGTCCTGGCCCAGGGCGTCGGCGTCGAAATCGAAGTCCATGGTCCCGGCCAGGGCGTAAGCGATGACCAGCGGCGGGGAAGCCAGGTAGTTCATCTTCACGTCCGGGTTGATCCGGCCTTCGAAGTTGCGGTTACCGGACAGCACGGCGGTGACGGAAAGGTCGTTGGCCTGGATGGCCTCGGAGATTTCGGCGTCGAGCGGGCCGGAGTTGCCGATGCAGGTTGCGCAGCCGTACCCGACGATGTAGAAGCCGAGCTTCTCCAGGTAGGGGGTCAGGCCCGACTTGTTGTAGTAGTCGGTGACAACCTTGGAACCGGGAGCCACGGAGGTTTTGACCCACGGCTTCGACGTCAGGCCCTTGTCGACGGCGTTGCGGGCCAGCAGTGCGGCGGCCAGCATCACGGACGGGTTGGACGTGTTCGTGCAGGACGTGATTGAGGCGATCGACACTGCGCCGTGATCCAGTTCGAACTCGCGGCCGTCGGCGGTCTTGACGCTGACCGCGTTGGACGGCCGGCCGTCCGACGTCGGGCCGTGCCCGTGCGGGGCCAGGTCCGTGAGGTGGCTTGCGGAGCCCGTGAACGACGGCGAGTCGGACGCGGGGAAGCTCTCGTCGATCGCCTCGTCGACGCTGCCGCCGGCGAGCTCTTCCTTCACGTAGTTGCGCAGGTCCTGGCGGAACTGGTCCTTGGACTCCGTGAGGATGATGCGGTCCTGCGGGCGCTTCGGGCCGGAGATCGACGGGACAACCGTTGACAGGTCCAGCTCAAGGTACTCGGAGAACTTGATCTCCTTGGAAGGATCGTGCCAGAGGCCCTGTTCCTTCGCGTAGGACTCCACGAGGGCAACGTTCTCGTCCGAGCGGCCGGTGAGGCGCAGGTAGTCGAGGGTGACGTCGTCGATCGGGAACATGGCGGCCGTGGAGCCGAACTCCGGGCTCATGTTGCCGATGGTGGCGCGGTTGGCCAGCGGCACCGCCGCGACGCCCTCGCCGTAGAACTCCACGAACTTGCCGACCACACCGTGCTTGCGCAGCTGCTCGGTGATGGTCAGCACAACGTCAGTGGCGGTCGCGCCGGCCGGGATGGACCCGGTCAGCTTGAAGCCCACGACCCGCGGGATCAGCATGGAGACGGGCTGGCCGAGCATGGCCGCCTCGGCTTCGATGCCGCCGACGCCCCAGCCCAGTACACCAAGGCCGTTGACCATGGTGGTGTGCGAGTCGGTGCCGACGCAGGTGTCCGGGTAGGCCCGGACAACGCCGTCAATTTCGCGGGTCATCACGGTGCGGGCCAGGTACTCGATGTTGACCTGGTGCACGATGCCGGTTCCCGGCGGGACGACCTTGAAGTCATCGAACGCGGTCTGGCCCCACCGCAGGAACTGGTACCGCTCGCCGTTGCGCTGGTACTCGATCTCCATGTTGCGCTCCAGTGCGCCGGAGTTGCCGAAGGCGTCGATCTGCACAGAGTGGTCGATCACCATTTCGGCGGGTGCCAGCGGGTTGACCCGCTTGGGGTCCCCGCCGAGTTCCTTGACTGCTTCACGCATGGTGGCAAGGTCCACAACGCAGGGCACGCCAGTGAAGTCCTGCATGATCACGCGCGCCGGCGTGAACTGGATTTCAGTGTCGGGCTCGGCGCTGGGGTCCCAGCCGGCCAGTGCTCGGACGTGGTCGGCCGTAATGTTGGCGCCGTCCTCGGTCCTCAACAGGTTTTCAAGCAATACCTTGAGGCTGAACGGAAGGTTTTCTGCACCTTCAACGGAGTTCAACCGGAAAATTTCGTATTCGGTACCGGCTACATTAAGTTTGCCTTTTGAACCGAAGCTGTCCACAATGCTCATCGCAGGACTCCTCTCGCAACAGTTTCATCTTTGTCGCGCCGCAGACCCCTTGCTAGTTAGGTGGTCCTAACTAGTGCTTTGCCTTGTTCACACAAGGATCGGTACTTAGGTGCAGGAGGTCAGCCGTGACTACGGAGCGCGACATCGGACTACTCCGCCCATCCTAGTGGCCTCAGCCCCGGGGAGTCAGTAGCGCCACAGTTTCCATGTGATGGGTATGCGGGTAAAGGTCAAAAGCCCGCAGTCCCGCGAGGTCCCAGCCGGACTGCCGGAAGTAGCCCAGATCGCGGGCAAAGGACGCCGGATCACAGGAAACATAGGCAACGGCCCGCGGGCCGGCCCCGACCAGGTGGTTCACGACGGCCTTGCCGGCACCGGCCCGGGGCGGGTCCAGCAGGATGGCGTCGAACTTGCGCGCTTTCTCGCGCAGGACCCGTTCCACCTTGCCCTGGACGATCTCAACCTGGGCCGCGTCATGCAGGTTCTTTCGCGCGTCCCGGCTGGTGCCGGGCGAACCTTCGACGGAAAGCACGGACCCGGTTTCCCCGACCGCGTCGGCCAGCGGCGCGGTGAACAGCCCCGCCCCGGCGTAGAGGTCCGCCACCACGGCGCCCGGTTCCAGGAAGCCGCCGTCGTGCAGGAATCCGGTCACGGCCCCCACGAGCGTGGCCGGGGCGTCCCGGTGGATCTGCCAGAAACCGTCGCCGGTGACCCGGAAGTCGTGCCCGGACGCGGACTCCTGCACGTAGGTGCGCCCGCGCAGCCGCAGCACCTCGCCCTTGACTGGATCGAAGCTGGCGACCGAGACATCCTCGGGCAGTCCGGCCAGGACGGCGCTGAGCCGCTTGGCCCGGGTGCCCGGGGCCGGGACCAGGAGCACGAGCGGGCGGGAGCCGTTGGCCGGGGCGGCGACCTCGACGCGCTCGATGCCCTGCAGGTCGATGTCCCAGAGCCTGAGGGCGTTGATGGCGTCGACGGCCAGCGGCATCTCCCGGACCGGGAGGACGGTGTCGGAGCGGTGCGCGTGCATGCCGAGTTTCCCGGCCGGGGTCACCGCGAAACCGGCGCGGGTCCGCCAGGCGAGGCCCGCCGCCGCCTTAGGTCCGCTCTCCCCGGCGGCGCCCTCCACGGTGAAGCCCTCCTCCGCGTGCGTGAGGTCGACGCCGGCCAGGCGGCGCAGCTGTTCGGCCAGCACCTCGGCCTTGAGGCTGCGCTGGCGCCCGAGGGCGATGTGGCCGAGTTCGGCGCCCCCGACCGGCGGGTGGCGGTGCGACCAGGAGCGAACGGAATCGGCCAGGTCCCAGAAGTGATCCACGCGGTCCGGGGACGCCGTCAGGACTTCCACGACGTCGCCGCGCCAGAACTTGGCGTCCGGGCCGGACTCGGTGAGGCGGACCCGGACCTTCTCGCCGGGGATGCCGTGGCGGACGAAAACCACGCGTCCCTCATGCCGGGCAACGCAGTGCCCGCCGTGGGCGACCGGCCCGACGTCGACGATTAATTCGGTCTGGGCTTGCGTCTGGGTGTCGGAGCTCATTGGATGTCCTGCAGTCTCTTGGCTTCTTCGGATGATTTCAGCTGCCACGGCACACTGGCCACCATGACTCCCGGCTCGAAGTGCAGCCGGGTCTTGATGCGCAGGGCGGTCTGGTTGTGCACCAGCTGCTCCCACCACTTACCCACCACGTACTCGGGGATATAGACGACAATCAGGTCGCGGGGCGAATCGCGCCGCATGTTCTTGATGTACTCCATGATGGGCGTCACCGTTTCGCGGAACGGACTGGCCAGCACCGTCAACGGTACCGGGATTTCCAGCTTCTCCCAGTCCGCAACCGTCTGCCCGGTCTCCTCGCTGCTGATGTCCACGGTGATGGCGTCCAGCCGGGAGGGCCGTGATGCGCGGGCGTAGGCCAGCGCCCGAAGCACCGGCTTGCGGACGTGCGAGACGAGCAGCACGGCGTGCACGCGGGTGGGCAGGGCCCGCGGCGAGGAGTCCTCATCGACGGCGAGTTCCTTGGCCACATTGTCGTAGTGCGCCCGGATGCTCCACATGATCAGGAACAACACGAACATGGCCAGCAGCGCAATCCAGGCGCCCTGCGTGAACTTGGTGACCAGGACGATCACCAGGACCAGGCCGGTCATGCAGAAGCCCACGGTATTGATGGTCCGGGACTTGAGCATGCGCAGCTTCACGGCCGGGTCCTTGGCGAGTTTCAGCTCCCGCCCCCAGTGCCGGACCATGCCCAGCTGGCTCATGGTGAAGGAGATGAAGACTCCCACGATGTAGAGCTGGATGAGCTTGGTGACGTCGGCGTTGAACGCGATAATCAGCACCAGGGCGCCGGCGGCCAGCGCCAGGACACCGTTGCTGAAGGCAAGCCGGTCCCCGCGGGTGCGCAGCTGGCGGGGCAGGTAACCGTCCTGGGCCAGAATCGAGCCGAGCACCGGGAATCCGTTGAACGCCGTGTTGGACGCGAAGACCAGGATCACGCCGGTGGCGGCGACCACGATGAAAAAGGGGAGGGAGCCCGCCCCGAAAATTGTCTGCGCGATCTGGCTGATCGCCGGACTCTGGATGTACCCCTCGGGCAACGGCTCGCCGTCCAGCAGGAATTCGGTCGCCGGGTCCAGCACAATATGCACCTTCGTGGCGTTGGCCAGGTAGATGATGCCGGCCAGCATGGCCGAGGCGATCACGCCGAGCAGCAGCAGCGTGGTGGCCGCGTTTTTGCTCTTGGGCTTCTGGAAGTTCGGCACTCCGTTGCTGATCGCCTCGACGCCGGTCAGCGCCGCGGCGCCGGAGGAGAAAGCGCGGAGCAGCAGGAAGGCGCCCGCGAGTCCGACGAGTCCTTCGTCGAAGCCCGCAGCGGGAATGATCGTGAAGGCTGCGGAAGGGGCCTGGCCCAGCTGCCCGGTCGCGGCCTGGAAAACACCGATGGCGGTCATGCCGAGGATGGACGCCATAAAGATGTACGTCGGTACGGCGAAGACGCTGCCGGCTTCCTTGATGCCGCGCAGGTTCACGAGGGCCAGGATCACGACGCCGATCGTGGCGATGGCCGCCTGCTGGCCATGCAGCGAGGGCACCGCGGTGGTCAGGTACGTGGCGGCGGAGGACATCGACACGGCGACGGTCAGCACATAGTCGACCAGCAGCGCGGAGGCGACGGTGAGTCCGGCATATTTGCCCAGGTTCTCGTTGGCGATCTCGTAGTCGCCGCCACCGGACGGGTAGGCGTGGACGTTTTGCCGGTAGGACGCCACAACGGTCAGCAGCACCACCATGACGGCCAGCCCCACCCAGGGCGATAACGCCACGGCACTGACGCCGGCCAGCGCCAGCGTCAGGAGGATTTCGTCCGGTGCATACGCCACCGAGGACAGCGCGTCGGAGGCGAAAACGGGCAGGGCGATCCGCTTGGGAAGCAGAGTGTGAGCCAGGCTGTCGTTCCGGAACGGCCTGCCTACCAGCACCCGCTTCACGGCATTGAAAATTGTCGGCACCACACAAAGCTAGTCCGATTCGGACGCGATGTCATGACGGCGGCGGTCCCTGCCGTTCAGGCGCCGACTCGTAGCTCTGCCGGCGGGCATGGAAGCCTGTTGCGGCGCCGGTTACTGCGCCGGTTCCGTGGCTGGCCGGGCGGGCCGTGGAGGCCGGTAGAGTTTTACGCAGCAGCAGAAATCAAAGCCTGAGGAGGCACGTGTGGCGCACTTCGTGATCATGGGTTGCGGCCGTGTGGGGGCAACCCTGGCGCACACGCTCGAGGACGCCGGCCATTCGGTGGCGATCATCGACCAGGACGACCGCGCCTTCCGGCGGCTCCGCACCGGCTTCACCGGCCGTAAAGTCACCGGCGTCGGCTTTGACCGGGAGACCCTCAAGCAGGCCGGCGTCGCGGAGGCGTACGCCTTCGCCGCCGTCTCCAGCGGCGACAATTCCAACATCCTGGCCACGCGGGTGGCGCGCGAAACCTTCCACGTCCCCCACGTCGTCGCGAGGATTTACGACCCGGGCCGCGCGGAGATCTACCAGCGGCTGGGCATCCCGACGGTTGCCGCCGTGCGCTGGAGCGCGGACCAGGTGCTCCGGCGGATCCTGCCCGAACAGCACCTGGCCGGCGACTTCCGGGATCCGTCCGGCAGGCTCGTGCTCGCAGAGGTGGATTTGAACCCGCAATGGATCGGCCACCCGGTCACTTCGATCGAAAAGGCCGCCGGCATCCGCGTCGCCTACCTGACCCGGTTCGGCGAGGGCATGTTGCCCGCGGCGGGCACGCTGTACCAGGACGGCGATACGGTGCACGCCATGCTGGGTGTGGACCGCAGCAGCGAAGTAGCTCACATTCTGGCCCAGTCCCCTGCCAAGGAGTCCTAAGTGAAAGTCGTCATTGTCGGGGCGGGAAGCGTCGGTTCCTCGATCGCGCGCGAACTGCTGGCCCACAAACATGAGATCCTGCTCATCGACCTGAAGCCCGAGGTGATCGGCCGCAGCGGCCTGCGCGGCGCCCACTGGCTGGTCGGCGACGCCTGCGAACTGAGCACCCTGCAGGACGCGAAACTGGAGGACGCCGACGTCGTGGTCTCCGCCACCGGTGACGACAAGGTCAACCTGGTGGTGTCGCTGCTGGCCAAGACCGAGTTCGGCGTCGGACGGACGGTCGGCCGGGTCAACAACCCGAAGAACGACTGGATGTTCGACGATTCCTGGGGCGTCGATGTCGCGGTCAACACGCCGCAGCTGATGACTGCCCTTGTCGAAGAGGCGGTGGAAATCGGCGACCTGGTCCGCCTGCTGACCCTGCAGACGGGCGTGTCATCGCTGGTCGAGTTCACCGTCCCGCACGACTCGCACGTGGTTGGCCTGACGGTCGGCAATATCGTGTGGCCCGAGGATTCCACCCTGGTCGCGATCCTACGGGACCAGGCCCCGATCACACCGAGCCGTGATGACGTGATCGACGGCGGGGATGAGCTGTTCTTCGTGACCACGATCGCGGCGGAGGACGAGCTGCGCGCCCTGCTCTCGCCGGAGTCCCAGGGCGATGACGAGCCGGACAGCGACCAGCACCCCGTCACCTCGGACCGGCACGGCCACGGAGGTACCGCGGCCGAGAACGACGGCTTCGACGGCTAGCCCGGTTGCGCTGTCACTCCGGGCCGGGTCAGCAGCCAGGCCACCCAGATGCCCAGGATGTACAGCGGGGCCCCCATCAGGAGTCGTGTGGTAGCGAGGGCCGCGAAGCCGGGTTCGCCCATAAAGTACAGCGGAACCTGGACCAGGAGCCGCAGGGCCAGCACACCGATGATCACCCAGGTGCCGATCTGGTAGGCCTTCACCCGGGCCGGGTTCTTCCGCCAGTCCAGTCCCTCGTTCCGGATGAAGCCGAAGATCAGCCCGGCGAAGGGCCAGCGGACGGCAATCGAGATCGCCATCCCCACGATGTAGGCGAAGTTGGTGAAGAACCCCGGGACGTAGAAGTCCTCGGCCTTGCCGGTGCTGTTGGCGAGCCAGGCGGAGATCCCGACGCCGACAATCCCTGCCAGGGCCTGCGTCAGCGGCTTGCGCTGGACCAGCCGGATAACGGTGAACGCCGCGGCGACGGCGAGTGCGGCCACGAGGGCCAGTGGCAGCTCGCGCGTGATCGTGAAAGCGACCAGGAAGACCAGGCCAGGGAGGATGCTTTCGGCAATTCCCTGGGCGCCGCCGGCGCTTTTGAGCACGTCGATGTTGCCGTTGCCGCTGCGGTGCAGTCCGGCTTTGGCGGCATAACCTTCGGCAAGCTGCGCCACCGTGGGCTGGCTTGCGGCGGGCTGGGTGACGGCGGGCTGGCCGGACGCACCGTGCCCCTCGGGTCCCTGCACAGCCTCGGGCTTCTCGGGCAGGGTCATTGCTCCTCCTGGTGGGAGAGTATTTCGTAGCGGGGGTTGAACATGGTCGGCAGGCCGTCGCGCACGGTGACCATGCCCTGCAGCCGGAGTTCGGTGCCGGCGTCGATCCCGGGGACGCGGCGCCGTCCCAGCCAGACCACCCGGAGCCGGTCCGCGGGCAGGGAGGGCCGCTGGCGCCGGCTGCCGGCGGGCGGGGCGGCAGCCGCTGCGCCGGATTCTGCCGGGGCTGGGCCCGATTCGCGGCTTTTGGCGGGAACCGCCTCATGGTCGACGACGACCGCGCTGAATGCTGCCACGTTTGTTGCCGGCGGGTAGGTGACCGACTCGATGTAGCCGTGGCACACCACGCGGCCGCGGACCGGCAATCCCCTCACGGAGACGGAGGAGTCCGGATCCTGGCGGGGGGCATCAGCCAATCTGGGTAATCTCCGGTCCACGTTCGGGCCGCCCGAGGTCCGGGGCGGACTGCGGAGCGGGCACGGCATTTTCCTTCGGCAGGCGGAGCTGCAACAGGTCGCGCGGCGGCATCGGGTTTTCACCGCGGACCACAACGATCTGCCGGAACAGACCCTCAAGCCCCGCGGCCGCCGCGCGGTCCACAGCGGCCTCGCCACCAAGCACGCCGCGGAGGAACCAGCGCGGGCCGTCGACGCCGATGAAGCGGGCAACGCGGTAGCCCTGGCTGGCGTCGGCGCCACTGGCCGGGAGCTTGGCGAGCAGCTCGGTGCCGAAACTGCCCTGGACTTCCTCGATCTGGCCGCCCTGGCTGCCGACCGACTGGCCGATCTGCTCACGGATTTCGTCCCAGAGGCCTTCGGAGCGGGGCGCCGCGAAAGCCTGGAGCTGGAGGCTCGAGCCGTTCAGGTCCATGGTGACGGCGACGACGCGCTGCGTTGCCTCCTCAACTTCGAGCCGGAGCTGCAGGCCTTCCGTGGGCGCGATCAGGAGCGCACCGAGGTCCACGTAGCCGTCCTGGTCCTCGATTTCGGAGACGTCGAAGGGACCCGTAGCGCCGCGGACGGGTGCAGCAGTGGACGTCCCGGCGGAGTCACCGGCGGCAGCGTCAGCCACGGCCTCCTGGGTTTCCCCGGGGTCTGTCAGCTGTTCCTGCTTGGCTTTCCTGCCACGCCCAAAAACCATGGGGTTTTCTCCTTAGTTGTGATCCTGTGAGGCCGCGTCGCCCCGCGTCCGCGCGGCGCCTGCGTAAATACTGGCGTCTGGCCCTCTATGCCCGGACCGTGGCGCCGAAACCGCCGGTGGATCCGAACCCTCCGCCGCCCCGAACCGATCCGCCGAGTTCCTGCACCGGCAGGAACCGGGCGTACTCCACGCGCTGAATAACCATTTGTGCAATTCTATCGCCGCGTTTGAGTTCAATCGCCTGGTGGCGGTCGGTATTGAGCAGCGTCACCGCGATTTCGCCGCGGTAGCCGGCGTCGACGGTGCCGGGTGCGTTCACCACGGTCAGTCCGTGCTTGGTCGCGAGCCCGGACCGCGGGTGGATCAGGGCCACAAAGCCGTCGGGCAGGGCGATGGAAACACCGGTGGGGACCAGGCGGCGCTCCCCCGGTTCCAGCACAACGTCCTCGCGGGAGCGCAGGTCCGCTCCGGCGTCGCCCGGGTGCGCATACGACGGCGGCTCCAGCCCGTCGTCGAGCATCTTCAGCTGCACCGTCAGGGTGGGGGCTCCGTACTCCGCCGCGGACGCTGCCGCTGGGCGTGGTTCTGCCTCCGCTGTTCCGGCGTGGGCTACTGCAGTCGTTTCTTCAGTCACAGTCCCCCACTCTAACGCCAGCGGGGAAGATCGACCTAGCTGCGGCCGGCGCCGGCGGATGCCCGCACCGGCTTCCGCCGCCAAGGTGAAATAGCCCGCGAAAAGTGGAAAGCTGGGCTTATGCCCGAATCCAGCGCAGCCGCGCCTGCCCCCAACAGCACCCCCGGCGACGCCACCGTCGTATACAGCGAGAAGCTCTGGCCGAATTTCTGGATCTGGCTGGTGTCGGCGGGGCTGTCGGGCGCCGGGATCCTGGTGTTCGCCCCGATCAGCCTGGCCGCCGGGCTCACCGCCGCGGTCGTCCTGTTCGCGGTCCTCGCCACGCTGCTGGTCCTCTCGACCCCCGCGATCACAGTCACCGGCTCCACACTCCGCGTCGGCCGCGCCACCATCGAACGACGTTTCGTCGGCGCCGCCTCGGCCTACCGCGGCAAGGAGGCGACGGCAGAGCGCGGCACCCGGCTCAACGGCCTTGCCTTCCTGTGTATCCGCGGATGGATCGATCCTGTCGTCCGCATCGAGATCACCGATCCCTCTGACCGGACGCCCTATTGGCTCACGTCCACCCGCCGCCCGGACGAGTTGCTCGCTGCGCTGAACTCCTAACCCTCGCAGTCCTTGCAGTACTTGAGGCCGTCCTTTTCGCGGGCAATCTGCGAACGGTGCCGGACGAGGAAGCAGGAGGCACAGGTGAATTCGTCGGCCTGGGCAGGCAGGACCCGGACCAGCAGTTCCTCCCCGGACAGGTCCGCGCCGGGGAGTTCGTAGCCTTCTGCAAGATCCGATTCGTCCTCGTCGACCACTGCTGAAGGTTTTTCCGTACGCCGCGCCTTTAGCGCCTCAATCGAGTCCTCGCTGAGATCCTCTTCGGTCTTGCGCGGCGCGTCGTAGTCTGTCGCCATTGTGTGTTGCTCGCATTCCGCATTCGTTCGGGTGGATCGCCCCGCCCGGACGGTCCTGCAGGCTGTAGCCCGGGGCCCTGGGAGGGATTTGCCGTTGTCAACGCCGGACATGTGGTTTTTGTGCCCGATGTCGGGTCATTTTTGCTTAAGCGTCCGGTGAATGCCAGAGTCCCGCGGTCTGTGACACCGGGACCCGGCCGCCGATTCCCGGGACCGGGTTGGCAGCAGGCCCTGCAATGAGCCCGAAAGTCGCGGAATTGAGCGGAAAATGACGGCGCGCCCTCCGTCCTCACCGGAATTGGCACGCATCGGTGGCAGAGTTTCGATTGTTAGTAATGCCAGGGTGGAGGATTTGTATGCAGGATCTACGGCTTGTAGGCGTCCACGACGACGGGGAGCATCTCCTGTTGAGCGGCACCGGCGGCGAGATGTTCCAGCTGCCAATCGATGAAGCACTTCGGGTGGCAGCCAGCCGGACGCCGGCCAAAGCCGCGTCCGGGGCGGGCGCGGCGCCCATTGCCATGTCCCCGCGTGATATCCAGGCGCGGATCCGCAGCGGCTCGACCGCGGCCGAAGTGGCGGAGCTCTCCGGAATTCCGCTTGCGAAAGTCCAGCGCTACGAGGGTCCGGTGCTCGCCGAGCGCGAGTACGTCGCCGAGCAGGCGCGCAAGCTGGACGTCGCTTCGCCGGCCCCTGGCCACGACGCCTACCGTGCGGTCTTCGGCGACCACCCCGCGTCCCTCGGCGAAATGGTGGCCCACCGGCTCAGCGCGCACGGGATCGAACCCTCCACCGTGGAATGGGACTCGTGGCGGCGCCCGGACGGCAACTGGAACGTGGTGGCGCGTTTCGCGGCCAATCCGAGCGGCCCCGCCGGCATCGGCGAGGAACCGCCTGCCCTGTGGACGTTCAGTCCGGGCCGGAAATCCCTGCAGAACGCCAACCGCTGGGCGCAGCAGCTCAGTGAACTTGAGCCCCTCGATGGTCCCGTCCCGGCCCGCCGGCTCACGGCCGTCTCCGACCGGCCCTTTGATTTTGAAACCGACGCCGATGCCGCCGCGCGCACCGCCACCGCCCAGCAACAGGCGGGCCAGCAGCTCCAGTTGCTGCAGGATAAGGAATCCGACGGGCTGCTGGACATGCTGCGCTCCCGCCGCGGGCAGCGCCTCGGTGTGGACGAAGACGCCGACGACGCCCTCGCGGTGCTGCTGACCAACGGCGTTCCCGCCGCCCACCCGCGGCCCTCCGAGGTCCCCGCCGAGGTGCCGGACGAGCAGGAAAGCGGATCACCTGCGGCCGGCGCGCCCGCAGCGGTGCCCACGGAAGCGCCCGCTGCGGACACTGAAGCTCGGCCGGCCACCGACCCGTGGGAACGCCGCCGCGACGGAAGGCCCTCGATCATGTCCAGGCTCACCCTGGCGCCCCGTCATCACGACGAGCCGGACGACGCCCTGAAACTGCATGACGGAGTCAGTACCGAAACCCGGGAGATCACCATCTCGGCGTCGCAGTTGCGGCCGGTCGGCCAGCAGGGACCCACCTCCAGCCCCGGGCTCGACGAGCTGCTGGGCGGCGGACCCTCGCGGCGCCAGCAGCGTGAGTCTCCCGTCGCCGCCCGGAACGACCGCGACGCGGAGCAGCCGGAGCGCCAGCCGGCGAAGCCGAAGCGCTCCAGCATCCCGAGTTGGGATGAGATCGTCTTCGGAGCCCGCGGGGACTAGCGGAAGCCTCGTACCCCAGGGCCCTTCACGCGCAGTCAGGCGCGGGGGGCCCTTTTTCCGTCCGCCTGGAACGACAGCAGCGGGACTTCGCGCTCGGCCTTCGTCAGCGAGCCGTGCTGGCCCACGACCTCGAGGGCCGTCGGCCGCACCCGCCGGGTGTCATAGAAAGCCAGGGCGTCCCGGGCGGCAATCATCACATCGCCGATCCGCGGGCCGACCTCAGACCGGACCGCGCCGAAGAGCCCTGCGGCGGTGGCCTCCTCCCGGGTAAAGGCCCAGATCCGGTCCCCGAACCGTGCCCGCCAGGCATCAAGCAGGCGTACGCGGCCGCTGTCGCCTTCCGTCTCCTCAAGGTACAGGTGGACCATGCGCGGCTCGCCCGCGGTGTGGCGGACGCCGGCAATCAGGGCAGGGTCGGCCGAATAGTCGATCCGCTGGGATTCCGGCACGTCGAGCATGCCGTGGTCCGCCGTGAGCAGGATGGTGGTGCCCGCCGGGAGGGTGGTGCTGAGCCGTTTCACGGTGGCGTCGAGTTCCTCGAGCTGGTGCTCCCACTGGGGTGACTGGCAGCCGTGGCGGTGGCCGGCCTTGTCGAGTTCGTTGACGTAGAAGTACATCAGCGCCCGCCCCGCACCGGCCATCGCTTCCGCGGCGGCCGCGGTCCTGGCGTGTGAGGTGGTGGCCGTGACGTAGCGGCCGCCGCGGAGCGCGGCCCGGGTCATGGCGGAGTCGCTGAACTGCGGGAGGCTGACCGTGGTGACGTCCACGTGTTCCGCAGCCCGCTCGAACACGGTGGGGAACGGCTGCCACCGCTGGGGATCGACGCCGGCGTCCCAGCCGCCGAGCATGTTGACCACCCGGTCCTGGTCGGGGTCCAGCACGTCATAACCGACCATGCCGTGCTGCCCGGCTGCGAGTCCGGTGCCGAAGCTGGCCAGCGACGCCGCCGTGGTCGAGGGGAACGCCGAGTCCAGCATGACCGGCACGTTCCCCTGGCCGGACTGCATCACGGAGCGCAGGAACGGTGTGTGCGCCGACTTCTGCTTCAGCAGGTTGCGGCCCAGCCCGTCGGCGAGGACGACGCAGACGCGTTTCGCCGCGGGCAGGTTCAGCCGGTTCTCGAAACCCGGCACGCCCAGGCTGGCCGCGGCGCTCGTGAGCACCTCGGCGACGGAGCGGTCCCCGAAGGCCGGGGCGGTGGGGAGGACCCGCGCAATCGCCGTGGAGAGAGGTTCTGGCACGCGGACCGGCGCCATCTCAGCGCTGGTGGCCGCGGCTGGCGCGGCTTCCGAAAACACCCATCCGCGGGCGCGGCGGAAGCCCGGGGCCGGTGTGCGGCACCGGTGCGGAGGACCCGGTATTCACCGCGCGGAGGGCACGGGCGAACAGCTTGGCGTCCTGGACGGCCTGCAGCCCGTCGGCTTCGGCGCTGATCCGGAGCACGATGTCCTCCTGCGCAATGGTGCCGCTGTAGCCATGGTCGGCCTCGCACTGCGGGTCCCCGCAGCTTGCCGGCCCCATATCGAGGCGCTGGCCGCCCGACCACGCGATGGACAGGGTCAGCTCGCGGACCGGATCGGAGGACTTGTATTCCTGCGGTTGCGCGTACACGTAGCTGAGGACCACGGAACGGATCTGGGTGACCGGGACTGATTCGGTGGAGACCTGCGCGACGGTCTGCTCCCCTGCCTCGTCCAGCTGCTGGTCATCCACGTGCGTGATAACGAGCATGTCTTCGGTGAGGACCAGCACGGTGATGTGGCGGCGGACCTCGGCGCGGTCGAAGTGCGTTTCAAGGTGCACCAGGTGGGCAACGCAGTCGCGCCCGTCGAGGGCGTCGGCGACGACGTCGGCGACCAGCCGGGGGTAGAAACCCGCCTGCTGGAGGGCGCCTTCCAGGCTGTGGCCCTGCGCACTGTGGTCATGCAGGCCGTGATGGTGCGCGCCCGGGCGTCCGGAGAGGGTCGCCTGGGGCTTGGGAGTCGAAGACTGAAAGCTCATGGTTTCCATTTTCACAGATCGGCATGGGACATGCTAACCGCTGCCGGCCGCGGGGTGCCGCGGCCGGGCCCGCCGCTCCCCGGGCTTCAGCTGCGCATGGCGCGGCGGGCACTGTCGGTGCGCTGGGCGGCGTTGGCGATCCGGACGTCGGCCGCGAGGATCGACGCCCCCTCCGGCCCGGCGAGCACGGGGTTGAAGTCGACGAGGGCGATTTCCGGATGGTTGTCCTTGAGCCTGGTCAGCCGGGCGGCAAGGTCCTCCAGTGCCCTGGCATCCACGGCGGGCAGCCCCTGGTAGCCGAAAAGTTTCCGCGAGGCCCGGGGCGCCCGGATGAAGTCATGCAGGTCGGAGCCGGAGAGCGGTGGCACCCGGTGGGCCCAGTCGTCCAGCAGGTTGACCGCGTCACCGGCCAGGCCGAAAGATATCACCGGACCCAGCAGCGGGTCCTCGACGGCGCGGAAGGTACAGGCCTGACCAACCGGGGCCATTGACTGCACTTCCAGTGACGGCGAGCCGTAACGTTCCAGCGACTTGCGCATTTCCAGGACGTTGCGCCGCAGCGAGTCGGGATCCTGGATGTCCAGGCGCACCCCGCCGAGGTCGAGACGGTGCCGGAGCGCGGGGTCCGTGGTCTTCAACGCCACCGGCCAGCCGAGCCGGTCTGCGGCCGCGACGGCCTGTTCCGCGGTTTCAAATCCGACGGACGGAACCACCCGGATGCCGTAGCGGGCCAGCAGTCCCGTGGCGGTGTCCGGATCCAGCCGGATCAGATGCTCGCCGCCGACCTGGTCCAGCAGGCGTTCCAGCTCGTCATGGGTGCCGTCAGGGTCGCATCCCTCGGGTTCCACAAAGAGCCCCTGGTCGCGGTTGAGCCATTGGGCGTAGCGGACCACGGCACCCAGCGCGGCCACTGCCGCGCCGGGGTTGGAGTAGCAGGGAAGGACTGTTGAGCCTGCGCCGTCGCCCACCATTCCTTCCACGTAGATGGAAGGGTCCAGCAGGCCGCTGAACGCTGCCACCACGGGTTTGCCTGCCGCGACCGAACACTCGGCCAGGACGCCGGCGACCTTTTCCACCGTCAGGCCATGCGCCGGCAGCAGCGCGACCACAACGGCGTGGACGGTATCCGCCGTGAGAACCTCCTGCAGGCTGCGCCGCAGCGCCGGCAGTGCCAGGGACATGCCGGCGTCCAGGTCGACGTCGGTGACGATCCGTTCCACACCGAGTCCCTGCACGGCCGCGCTGTCAGCGACGACCTTGCCGAGGGCCCGGGAGTTGCTGAAGACGGCGATCCCCGGGCCCTTCGGCAGCGGCTGGCTTGAGACAATCTGGGCGACGTCCATGAGCTGCTCGATGGTCTCGACGCGAATGACGCCGGCCTGGCGCATCATCGCATCGACGGCCTCCGGCGGGGCCTGGGTGGTGCGCACCGCGTGGCCGGGAGGCAGCCCGAGGCCCATCGCGTTGGACTTCGCCACGATGACCGGCTTGGTGCGGGCCAGACGCCGGGCCAGCCGGGAAAATTTGCGCGGGTTCCCGATCGATTCCAGGTAGAGCCCCACGGCGGTGGTGTCGGCGTCGTCCTCCCAGAACTGCATCATGTCGTTGCCGGAGACGTCGGCGCGGTTGCCGGCCGAGAGGAAGGTGGAGATCCCGACGCGGCGCCGGCTGGAGGCCGCGTAGAGCGAGACACCGATCGCTGCCGACTGGCTGAACAGGCCCAGGCCGCCGCGGCGGCCCAGCGCAGGCGCCATGGAGGCGTTGAGGGACACGACAGGGTTGGTGTTCATGATGCCCAGCGAAGCGGGGCCGATGACGCGCATGCCGTTGGCGCGGGCCTGCCGGACGAGTTCGCGCTGGCGTGTGAGGCCGCGTTCGCCGTCGTCCGCGTACCCGTCGGTGGCCACCACGATCCCCTTGACCCCGGCGGCGGCGCATTCCTCCACGACCTTGGGGACCTCGGCGTACGGGACCGCGATGATGGCGAGTTTGACCGGCCCCGGCACCTCAGACAGCCGGGCGAAGGAGAGCATACCGGCGAGTTCGAAGGCCTCCGGGTTGATCGCGTAGACCGGGCCGGTGAAGCCGCCCTCGATAATGTGCTCCAGCAACTGATAGCCCACGGTGCCCCATTTGCGGCTGGCCCCGATCACCGCCACGGAGGACGGGGCGAGAAGTTCCTGGATGCTGCGGGCCTCGGCGCGGTGTTCCCGGGACTCCATCACGGCGCGGGACTTGTCCGTGGGGTCGATGTTGAATTCGAGGCTGACGATGCCGTCGTCGAAGTGTCGTTTGACGTCGTAGCCGGCATCGGAGAAGACCATCAGCATCTTGCGGTTTTCCGGCAGGACCTCCGCACTGAACTTCCGGATGCCGTTCTCTCGGGCGGCGGCGGCGAGGTGCTCGAGCAGGATGGACCCGATGCCGCGGCCCTGGTGCGCGTCGGCGATGTTGAACGCGACTTCCGCTTCCTCAGGGTCATCGAGCCGGTCGTACCGGCCGATGCCAATGATCTCCCCGCCGATCGTGATCACGAAGGCCACACGGTCCTTGTGGTCGACCTCGGTGAAGCGCTTGAGCTCCTTGGTGGAGAGTTTGGACTTGAATGCGAAGAACCGCATGTAAGTGGACTTCTGCGACTGCCCCACGTGGAAGGTCTGGACCGCGGCCGCGTCGGACGCGTGGATCGGGCGCAGATGAGCGGTCCCGCCGTCGCGCAGGACAACATCGGCTTCCCAATATTCCGGATATACGCCGTCCCCGGGCTGATCCACCATAGGCTTAGCCTAGTCATAAACTTACGCAGCACACTTTCAGCACCGCTCAGAAGGACCCACCAGCCCCATGGCCCGCCGCCAAACCCCGTCCCCGGCAGGGGACGCCAGCCCAGATTTCGTAGAAAATATCGTCGACATCGACGTCACGTCCGAGATGGAAGGATCGTTCCTCGAGTACGCCTATTCGGTGATCTACTCGCGGGCCCTTCCCGACGCCCGCGACGGCCTCAAACCCGTGCAGCGGCGCATCCTGTACATGATGAGCGAGATGGGCCTCCGCCCGGACCGTGGCCACGTCAAGAGTGCCCGGGTGGTGGGCGAGGTCATGGGCAAGCTGCATCCGCACGGTGACACCGCGATCTACGACGCGATGGTGCGCATGGCGCAGGACTTCTCGCTGCGGCTGCCGCTCATCGACGGCCACGGCAACTTCGGCTCGCTCGACGACGGCCCCGCGGCCCCGCGGTACACCGAGGCCCGCCTCGCGGCCGCGGCCCTGACCCTGACGGACCACCTCGACGAGGACGTCGTCGACTTTGTCCCGAACTACGACAACCAGCTGACCCAGCCGGACGTGCTGCCGGCGGCGTTCCCGAACCTGCTGGTCAACGGCGCCACCGGCATTGCCGTCGGCATGGCCACGAACATGGCCCCGCACAACCTGGTGGAAGTGATCGCCGCGGCCCGGCACCTGATCGAGCACCCGGACGCCACGCTTGCGGACATCATGAAGTTCGTCCCCGGCCCGGACTTGCCCACCGGCGGCCGGATTGTGGGCCTGGACGGCATCCGGGACGCCTACGCCACCGGCCGCGGCTCCTTCAAGACCCGGGCCAAGGTGGAGGTCGAGCAGCTCTCCGCCCGCCGTACCGGACTGGTGGTCACGGAGCTGCCGTACATGGTGGGCCCGGAAAAGGTGATCGAGAAGATCAAGGACGCCGTCAACGGCAAGAAGCTGACCGGCATCAGTGACATCGTGGACCTCACCGACCGCAAGCACGGGCTGCGCCTCGTGATCGAGCTGAAGAACGGCTTCAACCCGAACGCCGTGCTCCAGCAGCTGTACCGGTATTCGCCGATGGAGGATTCCTTCGGCATCAACAACGTCACGCTCGTCGACGGGCAGCCGCAGACCCTCGGGCTGCTGCCGCTGCTCTCCGTTTATGTGGAGCACCGCATCAACGTGGTGCGCCGGCGTACCGCCTTCCGCCTCGGGAAGAAGAAGGACCGCCTGCACCTGGTCGAGGGCCTCCTGGTCGCGATTGTGGACATCGACGAGGTCATCCAGATCATCCGCTCCTCGGATGAGGCGGCCGCGGCGAGGACCCGGCTGATGTCCATCTACGACCTCTCCGAGATCCAGGCCAACTACATCCTGGAACTCCGGCTCCGGCAGCTGACCAAGTATTCGAGGATCGAACTCGAGAAGGAGCAGGACGAACTGCGCCGCGAGATTGCGGAACTCGAAGCGATTCTCGGCTCCAGCGAGCGGCTCCGTGCGCTGGTGTCCGCCGAACTGGCCGAGATCGCGGAGAAGTACGGCACGCCGCGCCGCACCGTGCTGCTCGAATCCGAGGCTGTCTCCCCCACCGTTGCTGCCGCCCTGGCCGCCGCGCCCGGGCCCAAGGGCAAGGCCGCTCCACTGGCTCTGGAGATCGCGGATGACCCCTGCTGGGCGATCCTGACCGCCTCCGGCCAGGTCGCGCGCACCGCCAACCAGGACGGCCTCGCCGAGTCCGGCCCGCGGACCAGGCACGATGTGTTCACCTCGGTGGTGAAGACCTCAGCCCGAGGCGAGATCGCGGCCGTCACCTCGCAGGGGCGGATGCTCCGGCTCCAGGTCATGGACATGCCCGTGCTGCCGCCGACGTCCGGCACGCCGAACATGGCCGGCGGCGTGCCAGCCAAGGACTTCATCACGCTGCTCAAGGGCGAATCGCTGGTGGCGTTCGCCCCGCTGGATGAGGTGCTGGCGATCGGCACGGCCCAGGGTGTGGTCAAACGGCTCCAGCCCGACTACCCGCTGAACCGCGAGGACTGGGAAGTCATCGCGCTCAAGGACAAGGACACCGTGGTCGGGGTGGCTCCGGCAGGATCCGACGACGTCGACCTCGTCTTCGTGACGCGGCAGTCGCAACTCCTGCGCTTCCCCGCCTCCGCTGTCCGGCCGCAGGGCCGGACCGCCGGCGGAATGGCCGGCATCAAGCTGGCCGCCGGGGACCAGGTGATGTTTTTCGGCGCCGCCAGCCCCGGGGACAGCGCCGCCGTCGTGGTGACCATCGCCGGCACGGACGGGGCGCTGCCCGGCACCGCCCCGGGTGCCGCCAAAGTCACCGCCCTCTCCGAGTATCCGGCCAAGGGCCGCGCCACCGCCGGCGTCCGGGCGCACCGGTTCCTCAAGGGCGAGGACACCCTGCTGCTCGCATGGGCCGGCCACGGCCCCGCGAAGGCGTCCTCGCTGGCCGGCGTGGCCCGTTCCCTGCCCGGCGAACACGGCCGCCGCGACGGGTCCGGCATTCCGCTGTCCCAGGCCGTCGACGCGATCGGTCCGAGCATGTCCTGGGAGCCGGCGACTGAGGCTGAAGCCCAGGCTCCCGCGGGGGTCTAGGGCGGCCGGGAGCCGGGGTTTTACGGCAACCCCGGGGCACCCGTCACGCCCCCCCGCCCACCCATTTGCCACGAGTGGCCGCTATCGATCATCCGTACACCCACAAATGGCCGCTACAGGGCCCGCCATTGCGGCCATTCGTGGCGAATGGTTTACGTGGCGCAGGTGCAGGCACGAAAAGTGCCCGGCTTTCCCGCGCGGGTTCGCCGTCGACCGGCTCCGGCCCCTCGGCTGCGTGAGGAATGCGTTTAGAATTCTCGCATGCCTATCATCCCGGATATCAAGGATTGGACCTGGGTCCTGCAGCGGCCCTGCCCGGAGTGCGGTTTTGATGCCTCGGCGGCGACACCCGCAACCGCGCCAGGGATCGTGGAGAGTATGCTCCCCCGCTGGCGGGCCGCGCTGCGGCGTCCGGACGTTGCCGAGCGCCCGGATGAAAACACGTGGTCCGTCCTCGAATACGCCTGCCATGTCCGGGACGTCTTCAGCCTGTTCGATCACCGGCTGGACCTGATGCTGACCGAGCAGGACGCCCGGTTCGACGACTGGGACCAGGACGTGACGGCGGTCGAGAAGGACTACGCCAACGCCGACCCGGCCGAGGTCAGCGCGCAACTCACGGCGGAGGGCGAGCAGATTGCCGCCTCCTTCGCACGGGTCCCGGAGGATCAGTGGGGCCGCAGGGGAACCCGCAGCAACGGTTCGGAGTTCACGGTGCTGACGCTCTCGCAGTACTTCCTGCACGACGTCGTCCATCATCTCCACGATGTGGATGGGTAGCGCGTTGACGGCCAGCTAGAGTTCCTTGTCCCAGGCCATGCTGCTGTTGACGGCGACGTAGCCCATCTTGGTGTAGAGGGCCAGGGCGCCGGTGGGGTTCTCCGAGTCGACATCGAGCGAGGCCTTGTCCATCCCGGCCGCGGCGAAGCGGCGCATCGCATCGGCCAGGAGTGCCTGCGCCACGCCGCGGCCGCGGAACTCGCGGCGCACGCCCAGCAGGTCCGTGTACCCCTCTTTGTACCCCCGCAACCGGGCGCTGACCGCGTCATGGCTGGCGAGCTGGTACCCGGCCACTCTTCCGCTGGCCTGGTCCACGACGACGGCGCTCAGGTCGGGCCTGGCCAGCGGATCGTTCACCACGAAGCCCCAGGCCTCCTCGTCCCGGGGCTCGCTGCCCCAGTGGTCCCGGAATGCCTCGTTGTGCGCGAGCCGCACGGGCTCGTGCAGCTCCGGTCCGAAGCCCACAAGCTCCAGCCCCGCCGCCAGTACAGCCTCGGGGAAGCCGTCCGCCAGGGGCCGGTGCATCTCGTTGTAGTAGCGCACGATCCGGTAGCCGGCGTCCCCGAACAGGGCGGCCTGATGCGTGTGCTGCTGTTCCAGGTGGAGCCGCAGCCTGGCGGCGGCCCCCGCGACCGCGTCCTCGGCAAAGCGTTGCCGGGTCCTCGCCTCCATCCAGCCCAGCAGTCCGGTGCCGATGCCCCGGCCCTGCCACTCCGGGTCGACGCAGCCATACCCGATCGCCTTCTCCCCGTCCGGGTTCTTCGTGATCCGGGCATAGGCCCTGGCCGCGCCCTGCGCGTCGAAGCCGATAATGGTGTTCGCGGCCGCCGGGTTCTTCCGGGATTCCAGGACCTGTTCCAGGTCGGCACGGCGCTCGAACCAGACGGGCCGTTCGACGGCGGCGGTCCGGGCGATCAGCGCCGCCCAGTCGTCCAGGTCAGCGGTCCCGGCCGCGCGCCACCGAAGGCGGGGATCCAGGCTGGCCAGGGGGTCGGCGTGTCCGTTCATGGCAACAGGCTAACGTCCGGCCTACCCCCGCGCCAGCAACGACGACGACTGCTGCGGACCAGCTGCATTCCCGGCCGCCGCACGGTCAAGGTCCAGGCGTATGTCGTCCGCGGCGATGTCCTCCGGGTTGTGGGTCACCAGGACAATGGTGCGGTCCCTCAGGCCCTGCCGCAGCTCGGCCAGCATCGCTTGGCCGGACTCGGCATCCAGGTGGGCCGTGGGTTCGTCCAGCAGGATCACGTCCGCGCCGGTCAGGAGCGTGCGGGCGACGGCGAGGCGCTGCCGCTCGCCTCCGCTGAGGAAGGCCCCGCCGGGTCCGATGCGGGTATCCAGGCCGTGCTCGAGCCGCCCGATCAGCGGCACGAGGCCCACGGCCGCCAGGGCGTCCTGAAGCCGCGGCTCTGCAACTGCCCCGCGCTGGCCTTCCGGAAGCCCCAGCAGCAGGTTCCCCCGGATGGTCGAATCGAAGAGGTGCGCCTCCTGCGGGCACCAGGCGGCACGCCCGCTCAGGAAAATCTGGCCGCCGGCTGCCGGGAGAAAGCCCAGCATAACGGCGAGCAGCGTCGATTTCCCGGAGCCCGAGGCCCCGGTGACGGAGAGCCAGCGGCCGGGTTCGGCGACGGCTGTGAGTCCGGTGAAGACCGGCCGTCCGCCGGGCCAGGCGGCCGACAGTTCCCGCAGCTCAATCCCGGGCTTACCGCCGGACCTGGCGGCGACAGGGACCAGTCCGCTGGATTCGTCGGTGCCGGCGCCGTCCAGGACCCCGGCTTCACCGACCCGCCGCAACACGTCCCGCAACGCGGGATATTGCCGCACCGCCGTCGTGATCGCGGCGTAGGGCTCCACGAGTGCGAGCTGCAGCAGTACGACGACGGCGACCGTCGACGGTGCGACAGCTCCGCTCAGGGCCAGCGGAGCGGCCAGCACGGCGCTGGCCAGGGCGGCCGTCCCGCAGGCCAGCACCGTGAGGCCCTGGCCGAGTCCTTCGGCCCATGCAGAGCGCTGGGAAGCGGCGGTCGCGGAGCGGTCGGCGCTGGTAATGGCGGCGAGTACGGGCGCGGAGACACCGTTGGCGTGGAGTTCGGCGCGGGCATCGAGGGCGGCCGCAACCTGGCGGAGGACACCGGAACGCAACCGCTGCTCGGTCCCGGCAGACATCCGGTCCGCGGCCAGCGCCAGGGCGGGGGCGGCCACGAGGCCCAGCAGGGCGGCGGCAATCACGGCGGGGACCGCGGCCGGCAGCAGCAGCGCGATGCCGGTAATGGCGGCCACCCCGACGGCCACGGCGGTCAGCGGCGGCAGGACAACGCGGGGCAGCAGCTCCCGGACCGTGTCGACGTCGTCCACAACCGTGCCCAGGACGTTGCCACCCTGGAGCAGCCGGCGCAGTGACAGTGCGCGCCGGCTCAGCGATTCCCAGAGCCGGCCGCGGAGCCTGGTGAGCGCCGAGAAGACGGCGTCGTGCAGCAGGAGCCGTTCGAGGTAGCGCAGGGCGGCCCGTCCGATGCCGAAAAAGCGCACTCCCACGATCGCGGTGAGCAGGTAGAGGATGGGGGGCTGCTCGCTGGCGCGGATGATCAGCCAGCCGGAGAGCCCGGCGAGGGCGACGGCGAAGAGGGCCGCCAGGGTGCCGACGGCGCCGGCCGCGGCGAACTTGGCTCCGACCGGCGCGAGCAGCCGGCGCAACTGGGCTGCCGTTGACCCGCGGGCGCCGCGCCCGGCAGTCGGCTCGGCCAGCTGCCTGGCGGATTCCCCAGTGTCCGCCCGCCGGGGTTCGGTCGGCAGCTGTTCAGTTGGCAGCGATTCAGTTGGCAGCGGTTCGGCGGACCTCGGTGCGGACGCGCCCGCGGTGGACGCCCCTGCAGAACGGCCAGTCGCCAGTGCCGGCAAGGACGCCGGGACTGGCGCCCCCGCTGTGGCGGCAGCCGCTGGCCCTGCGCCCGGCGCCACGGCCACAAGCTCATCGGCGAGTTCCCGGGTCTGCCGGTCGTGGGCGACGAGCAGGACAGTGACCCCGCCGCGCAGGCCGACGATGGCGCCGCTGATCGCGGTGGCGGATTCCCGGTCAAGGTGGGCGGTGGGTTCGTCGAGCAGCAGCACAGTGGCTCCGGCTTCGATCCGGGCCAGAGCGCGGGCCAGCGCGACGCGGCGCAGTTCGCCCGGGCTCAATTCGGCGGGATGTTTGGCGGCGAGGTGCTCCGCGGCGCAGGCGACCAGGCAGCGCAGTGCCGTGGCCTGGTCCGGGACGTCGGTGGTGCCGTCCGCGGCCGCCCCCAGATAGAGCAGGACCTCGCCCAGCACGGTCGGGGCGACCATCACGGGGTGCTGCGGCACCCAGGCGACGTCCGCCGTCGTGAATCCTTCGAGCAGCCCGGTGACGGTGGTTTGCTGGTCCGTGCCGCCGCCGGTCCCGATGGTGCCGGCCAACACGCCAAGGACGGTGCTCTTGCCGGCCCCGCTGGGACCGTCCAGCGCCGTGATCCGGCCCGGGGCGGCGGTGAAGCTGAGCGGCCCGACGGCGGCGCCGGACCTGCCGCCGTAGCGGACGGTCAGTCCGGTAACGCTGAGGGCGGGCGGACCGCCGTCGCCTGCGGTTCCGGTTCCCGCCCGGCCGGCAGTACCGGCGGGCCGCAGCGGCGTGGGCTCGGGTGCCTCGAGCACGGCGGTGGTTTCGGCGAGCGCGGCACGGCCGTCGTCGCTGGCGTGGTGGGCGGTGCCCAGTTCCCGGAGCGGCAGGTAGCAGTCGGGGGCAAGGATCAGGGCCAGCAGCCCCGCTTCCAGGGCCATGTCGCCCTGGACCAGCCGGACCCCGATGAAGACCGCAACAACGGCCACCGAGATCGTGGCGATGAGTTCCAGGGCGAGGGCGGACAGGAACGCGGTCCGCAGGGTCCCCATGGTCCGGTGCCGGTACTCCTCGGAGAGGTCCTCGAGGGCCTTGCGCTGGGCGGTGGCCCGGCCCAGCCCCACGAGGACGGGCAGGCCCTTGGCCAGTTCCAGCATGTGGCCGGACAGCCGGGCCAGCGCCGACTGCGCCTCCCGGACGCGGTCATCGGTGTAACGGCCGATCAGGATCATAAACAGCGGGACCAGCGGCACGGTAAGTACGACCACGACGGCGCTGATCCAGTCGGCGAACAGGATGCGGGCGCCCAGCAGCAACGGGATCACCGCGCAGTTCACCAGGGCGGGCAGGAACTGCGTGTAGTAGCTGTCCAGGGCATCCAGCCCCCGGGTCGCGAGGATGGCGAGTCCGCCGTCGGAGGGGCCGGCGGACCGGGTGCCGTTGCGCAGCGCACGCTCGAGCAGCTGCGAGCGAAGTTCCTCCTTCACTCCCAGAGCGGCGCGGCGCGACGCGACGGCCTGGGCCCAGACAGTCAGGGACCGGAGCACCACCCCGGCAGCGCCCCAGTACAGCTGCTCGGCCCAGGCAGGGTCGTTGGCCATCAGCCCCGCAAGCATGGACGCGACGGCCTGCCCGATCAACACCAGGGACAGTGCTTTCAGGGCCGCAAGCAGGCCAAGCAGGTAGAGGGCGGCACGGTTGGCGGGGCCTGCGGGGAACTGCGGTCTCATCAGGTGCTAGTCCTTGCGTGCCAGCGCTTTGGCGGCGATTGCTGGAAGGAAGCTGTGGGCCTCGGGGATGTGGGCGTCGCTCACGCGGCGCCGGAACACCCAGTACGTCCAGGCCTGGTACGCGAGGACCAGCGGCAGCCCGATGCAGGCGACGATGCTCATCAGCCCCAGGGTGTAGTCCGAGGAGGAGGCGTTGGAGATCGTCAGGTTGAAGTCCGGGTTCAGCGTGGACGGGAGCACAACGGGGAAGGCGGCACCGAAGATCGAGGCGCTGCCAAGCAGCAGGAAGATGCCAAGGGACAGGAACGCACGGCCTTCGGCGCCCGTGCGGGCGAAGTTCCAGGCCAGCACGGCGGCCACCACGGCGGCGGCGACGGCCAGCACGGTCCAGACCTCGCCGCTGAGCAGCTGCACGCTCACCGCCCAGCCCGCAATCGGCAGCAGCAGGACGGGCAGGAGCCGGACGAACCACCGGCGTGCGCGGTGCCGGACGTCGCCGTCAGTCTTCAGCGCCAGGAAGGCGAGTCCGTGCAGCAGCGAGAACGCGACGACGGCGAGGCCGCCCAACACGGCGTAGGCGCTGAACCACGCGAACGGGCCGCCTTCGCGGTCGCCGTTGGCGTTCAGCGGCAGCCCGGTGGTGGTCAGTGCCAGGGCGGCTCCGACGCCGAAGGCCGCCACGAAGGAACCGAGGGAAATCGCCCAGTCCCAGCGGGCACGCCACCGCGGGTTGTCCACCTTGCCGCGGTATTCGAAGGCCACGGCACGGAAGATGAGGGCCACGAGGACCAGCAGCAGCGGCAGGTAGAGCGCGGAGAACAGCGAGGCGTACCAGAGCGGGAAGGCCGCGAACGTGGCGCCTGCAGCGGTCAGAAGCCACACCTCGTTGCCGTCCCAGACCGGGCCGACCGTGTTGAGCAGCACACGGCGTTCAGTGTTGTTCCGGGCGAAGCCCTTCATGAGCATCCCGACGCCAAGGTCAAAGCCCTCGAGAAAGAGATAGCCTGTCCACAGCACCGCGATGGCGATGAACCAGATGGTGGGAAGCAGTTCCATGCTGAGTATCCTCTGCGTTTCGTGGGGAGGCTTAGTAGGCGAAGGCCAGGACGTCGTCGGCGCCCGCCGGCTTGCCGGGACCACCGTCCCTGGGGGTGCCATCCTCGTTCTCATCGACGGGCACGTGCACGAGTTCCGGCATGGCCGAGGCCACCCCGCCGCGGATGTATTTGACCAGCAGCTTGACCTCGACCACCAGCAGCACCGCGTACACGCTCGTGAGCACCACGAGGGAGGTCAGCAGCTCGCCGGCCGAGACGCCGGGTGAGACGGCCGCGGCGGTGAACATAAAGACCTGGTCGATCCCGTTGGCGTCCGGGTTGGGGGCGACGACGAACGGCTGCCGGCCCATCTCGGTGAAGATCCAGCCGGCGGCGTTGGCCCCGAAAGGCGCCAGGATTCCGAACACGGCAAGCCGCATGAGGCCGCGGGAGGCTGGGACGGTCCCCTTGCGGGCCAGCCAGAGCGCGACCAGCGCGGCGGCCGCCGCGAATCCGCCGAAGCCGATCATCATTCGGAAGCCCCAGTAGGTGACCTCCATGACCGGGACGTACTGGATCTCCTGGCCGGCCCGTTCCCCGTAGATGGGGTTGTCCGGCAGGTGGGTGCCGTAGTCGGCCTTGTACTGGTCCAGCAGGCTGTTGACGCCCTGGACCTCGGTGGTGAAGTTTCCCTTGGCGAGGAAGGACAGGATTCCGGGCACCTCTATGACGGCCACGACTTCGTCGCAGTTCTTGGAACCGACGTTGCCCAGGCTCAGGATGGAGAATCCGGTGCCATCGTGGCAGGCCGCCTCGGCGGCTGCCATTTTCATCGGCTGCTGTTCGAACATGAGCTTGCCCTGCAGGTCGCCGGTGAAGGAGGTGCCGGCGAAGGAAATCATCGCCACGACGGCACCGATCCGCAGCGAGCGGATCCAGACGGCGTGGTCGGCGCGGTCACGCCCGGGGATCGCGGACTCACCCGGGACGACGCTACCGTCAGCTCCGATCGTGTCGATCCCGTCGTGGCGGCGGCGCCACAGGTGGTACCAGGCAATGCCCAGCAGGAAGGAGCCGGCGACGGCGAGGGAGCCAAACAGCGTGTGCGGGACGGCAACGAGGGCGGTGTTGTTGGTGAAGACAGCCCAGGCGTCGGTCATCACCGGACGGCCGTCGATCATCTCGACACCGACCGGGTGCTGCATCCAGCTGTTCGCCACGATGATGAAGTAGGCGGAGAAGACCGAGCCGATCACGGCGATCCAGAGGCAGGCGAGGTGGATGGCGGGCTTGAGCTGTTTCCAGCCGAAGATCCAGAGCCCCAGGAACGTCGACTCCACGAAGAACGCCAGTAGTGCCTCCATGGCCAGCGGCGCCCCGAACACATCGCCCACGAAGCGGCTGTACTCACTCCACGCCATGCCGAACTGGAACTCCTGCACAATGCCGGTGGCGACACCCATGATGAAGTTGATCAGGAAGAGCTTGCCCCAGAACTTGGTCATCCGGAGGTATTCCGGCTTCCCCGTGCGGTGCCACATCGTCTGGATCACGGCGACGACGAGGCCCAGGCCGATCGTGAGCGGCACCATCATGAAGTGGTAGACGGTGGTGATGCCGAATTGCCAGCGTGCGATTTCCAAGGCGTCCAAGGCAGTCCCTACTTTTGCTAGGCGAACAACTTCTACACAACGTAGAAAGCTTCTTCTACAGAGTGTAGAACAGTTCGATGGTTCCCTGCACCCCAGAGTCCCACGCTGCGGAACCGGCCGCAATGGAGGTTCCGCCAGGAGCGCGGCCAGCCGGTGCGGCGCGGTGCGCGACACACCCCGGCGGTGTTCTACCTCATGTAGAAACTATCCGCAAAACACGCTAAATTTATGACTGACGTAGTTAGTAACCCCCGGCAGAGTCAAATCGCCGGAACGGCCCTCACGAAGGATGTATGCAATGGCGAGTCTCGGCGAACTGGAACGGGCAGTGATGGACCTGCTCTGGGCAGGCCATGAGGCTGCAACGGCGAACACCCTGCGGGATTTGCTCGCCCGGAGCACCCGCGCGGAAAACGGCACCGCCGGGCACGAGGGGAAGGACCTGGCCGTTACGACGGTGCTGACGGTGCTCTCCCGCCTGGAGCGGAAGGGTCTGGTTGAGCGCGAACGCGGCACCCGCCCGCACCGCTACCAGGCAGTCTCCAGCCGGGAGGACCACACGGCTGAGCTGATGCACGAGGTGCTGGGGTCCGCCCCGGACCGCGAGGCCGTGCTGGCACGCTTTATTGGTTCCGTAACGGATACCGAGGCAGAAACGCTGCGCAAGCTGCTGGGACTCAGCTAGCGCCCGATGTTCTGGACCTCATGGTTGCTGGCGGTCCTGGCGATAGTGCTGGCCTGGCCGGTGCCTATCCTGCTTTCCCGCGCCCAGTGGCCGGCACGTTCGCCGTTCACGGCGATGCTGCTCTGGCAGGCGATCGCGCTGGCCGGCGGCCTGTCGATGATCGGCGCCATGCTGGTCTACGGCCTGGAGCCGCTGGGTGACAACCTGCTGGCGGGCTTGCGGGCCCTGGCCGGGATGGTCTTCAGCAATGCGCCCACCACCGCGCTGGGCTTCTGGCACATCTTCGCACTCTCGGCCGCGGCCCTGCTCACGGCCCACCTCGTATTCACCCTGCTGCTGACCTACTACAAGATCCAGCGCCAGCGGCGGCGCCACCGCGAACTGCTGGCGCTGCTGGCATCCCCGTCGGCCGGCGGCCCGCGGACGATGGTGATCAATGTCGACTCCCCCGTCGCGTACTGCCTGCCCGGCGGTGCCCGCTCGGTCACTGTTCTCTCCGACGGGCTGATGGCGGCCCTGGAACCTGCCGAACTCCGCGCGGTCCTGAATCATGAAAACGCCCATCTGGACCAGCGCCACCATCTGCTGCTGTGGGCCTTTGCGGCCTGGCGCCAGGCGCTGCCGTGGCTGCCCACCACGCGGCTGGCGCAGGAAGCCGTCAGCTCCCTGATCGAGATGCTCGCCGACGACGTCGCGCTGAAGACCGAGAGCAGGGTGACCCTGATCAAGGCGATCGCGATTGTGGCCAGCGGCTCCCCCGGCGCGCCCGGCGCCCGGATGGCCTTCGGCGAACCGGAACTGTCCGACGTCGAGCCCGGCCAGCCCGGCGCCACCGGCGGCGCCGGTTCAGCCAGGACCACGGCGTCCCGCGTCAGCCGCCTGCTCGCCCCGCAGCCTCCGCTGCCCGAGCCCGTGCGCGCGCTTGTGCTGGTTGCCTGCCTGCTGCTGCTGGCGGTCCCGACGGCGCTGCTGATCGTTCCCGGACTGCTGGGCTGAGCCCGTCCCAGGCGCCCGCTGCCCTGCTGTGGCCCGCTGGCTACTTGAGCAGTTTGTCGGCCTTGTATTGTAGGTCCACGTTGCCGGCCGCCTTGCCTTGGGCAGTCTCGTTGACCGCCGACGTCATCGCGAAGGTCAGGGTGGAGTGGGCGATCGCGTCGGCCATTTCCTCAAGGACCCCGGCGTCGAGGTTGTCGATATCGTCACAGGCAGCGTGGTAGCAGGCGTCATACGCCGCTCCCGCTGTTCCGCCGAAGATCTGCGTCTCTTCCGCTGTCTTGATTCCTTCCGCGCCGGTGAACAGGCCGCCGGCCGGGATGCCGTTGTTAATGAAGCCGAAGTAGTCGCTCCGTCCGTCGAACGCCGTCGGCGCCACGGGCAGGTTCTGGGACTGGAAGTAGTCCAGGAAGACTTTCTCCACCAGCGCCGAACCATTGGGGCCCACCGCCCCAAACGCCGAGCCGTCGCCGTCGTAGACGAAGCGGACGAAGTTCGGCGAGCCGACCATGTCGAAGTTGAGGTTGACGGCATGGTCCGTCAGCTGCTGCGCCGTCAGCTGGGAGACGTAGTAATCGGACCCGACGAGCCCGTCCTCCTCCCCGCCCCAGAAGGCGAAGCGGACCCGGTTCGTCGGTTCAATGCCCGACTCCATCATCTGGATCGCCGTCTCCAGGATCGCGGCGGAACCCGAGCCGTTGTCGTTGATGCCGGGGCCGACCCCCACGGAGTCCAAGTGCGCGCCCACCACCACGGTGCGGTCGGCGCGTCCCGCGGTATCGGCCAGGATGTTGTACGAGTCAATGGAGGCCACGCCGGCATCCACCGCGACGTGCATTTCAACGCCGCTAAGCCCGGCGAGTTCGGCCCCGGTGGCGTAGCTGGTGCTGACCACGGGGATCGCCGCCTGGGGAAGGTCCAGCGTTCCGCCAAACAGGCCAGCACGGTCGTCTCCCGGGACGACGTTGCCCTGGTTAAAGATAATGACCGCTGAGGCCCTGGCCGCAGCGGCGTTGTCCGCCTTGATCCGGAAGCTGCAGGTGCCGCGCTGGATCAGGGCGACGTTCCCCGCCGGGAAGCCGACAAAGTCTGCCGCTTCGCAGCCGCTGGTCGACGCGTGGTCGCCGGCCAGGTTGACGTCGACGGCGGTCAGCGGGGCGGTGACGTCACCGGCGCCCGAGTAGGACAAGTCCCGGAAGCCCTCGCCATAGACATAGCTCGTCGGATTAGGTGAGACGCGTTCCAGCGACGCCGACACGAAGTCGTAGCGGTCATAGGTGAAGGGCTGCCGGACCGGATCGTAACCGGCCGCGTCCAGCTGTTCCTCGATGTACACGAGGGACGCTTCGTAGCCCGGCGTGCCTGCCGCGCGGTTGCCGCCGTTGTCGTCGGCGATGCCCTGCAGGGCTTCGAGATGATCGATGATGTTCTCCGCCGATACCGCGGAGCGCAGGGCGTCCGAGCCGGTGGCGGTTGCTGCACGGGCCGGCGGCGCGAAGCTGACCGTCAGCCCGATCGCGGCGGCGATGGCCACGCGCTGGATGTTCCGAGTGTGCCTCATCGGGGTCTCCTGGATTCATAGTGCGGAATCCGGCCCCGGGCGGGCGTCACTGCCCTGGGCCCTTCGACGACACTAGCAGAGGGAGGCAAAAGGGGTTAGAGGCTTGTCGGCACTGGCGTAGATCGGCCGCGGGCAGGAAAATGAGGGCTCCCGGCCGCACGGCCGCGGCCGGGTGTCAGGCGTCGATGCGCTCCCGGTCCAGGCTCGCTGCCCCGGCGATGATGAAGTCCTTGCGGGGCGCGACGTCCGATCCCATCAGCAGATCGAACGTCTCTTCGGCCTGCTTTGCGTTGTCGATCCCGACCTTGCGCAGGGTGCGGTGCCGCGGGTCCATCGTGGTCTCGGCCAGCTGCTCCGCGTCCATCTCGCCCAGTCCCTTGTAGCGCTGGATCGGCTCCTTGTACCGTTTGCCCTCCTGGGCGAGCCGCGCCAGCAGGACGTGCAGCTCCGCTTCGGAGTAGGTGTAGATCATCTCGTTGGCCTTCTGGCCGGCGTTGATGACCTCGACACGGTGCAGCGGCGGGACGGCCGCGAAGACGCGGCCCTCCTCGATCATCGGCCGCATGTAGCGGAAGAACAGGGTCAGCAGGAGCGTGCGGATATGGGCGCCGTCCACATCGGCGTCCGTCATCAGAATGACCTTGCCGTACCGGGCGGCGCTGATGTCGAAGCTCCGGCCGGAGCCGGCGCCCACCACCTGGATAAGGGCGGCGCACTCGGCGTTCGAGAGCATGTCGCCCACCGACGCCTTCTGCACATTGAGGATCTTGCCGCGGATCGGCAGCAGCGCCTGGAAGTCCGAGGAGCGCGCCAGCTTGGCGGTGCCGAGCGCCGAGTCGCCTTCGACGATGAACAGCTCCGAACGCGCGACGTCGTCCGTGCGGCAGTCCGCGAGCTTGGTCGGCATGGAGGACGTCTCCAGGGCGTTCTTGCGGCGCTGGGTCTCCTTGTGGACGCGGGCGGAGATGCGCGACTTCATCTCGCTGACGACTTTTTCCAGCAGCAGCGCCGACTGGGCCTTGTCGTTGCGCTGGGAGGACGTCAGCTTCGCGTTGACCTCCTGCTCCACGACTTTCGCGACGATCGCCCGCACGGCGGAGGTGCCCAGGATTTCCTTGGTCTGGCCCTCGAACTGCGGTTCTGCAAGCCGGACGGTCAGGACGGCGGTGAGTCCCGCGAAGATGTCGTCCTTTTCGATCTTGTCGTTCCCGGCTTTGAGCTTGCGGGCATTGGTTTCGACGGCCTTGCGGAAGGTCTTCAGGAGCGCCTGTTCGAACCCTGCCTGGTGGGTGCCGCCCTTGGGCGTGGAAATGATGTTGACGAAGGTGCGCACCGTGCTGTCATAGCCGATCCCCCAGCGCAGGGCGACGTCGACCTCGCAGTCGCGTTCGACCTCGGTCAGGTGGCTGTGCCCCTTCTCGTCCAGGACCGGGACGGTTTCCTTGAACTGTCCCGCGCCGTGCAGGCGCCAGACGTCCGTGACCGCGGGATCGGCGGCGAGGTACTCGACAAACTCGGAGATGCCGCCGTCGTGGTGGAAGACCTCCTCGTGCGCGCCGGACTCGCCGGGGGTGCCGGGGACTTTGCGCTCGTCCCGGACGGTGAGTTTCAGGCCGGGGACCAGGAAGGAGGTCTGGCGGGCCCGGGCGGCGAGTTCATCGTAGGAGAACTTCGCGTCCGGGGTGAAGATCTGCCGGTCCGCCCAGTAGCGGATCCGCGTGCCGGTGACACCGCGTTTGGCCTTGCCCACGACGTCCAGGACGGAACCGTCGACGAAGGGCGCGAAGACTGAGGCCGGGTCGGGCCGGGTGCCGGTGTCCTGGAAGCGGCCGGGCTCACCCCGCCGGAAGGACATCTTGTAGGTCTTGCCGCCACGGTCGACTTCGACGTCCAGCCGGGAGGACAGTGCGTTCACCACGGACGCGCCGACGCCGTGCAGTCCGCCGGAGGCGGTGTAGGAACCGCCGCCGAACTTGCCGCCGGCGTGCAGCTTGGTGAAGACAACCTCGACGCCGCTGAGTCCGGTTTTCGGTTCGATGTCCACCGGAACGCCGCGGCCGTCGTCGTGGATCTCCACTGAATTGTCCGCGTGCAGGATGATTTTGATGTCGTGGCCAAAGCCGGCGAGGGCCTCGTCGACGGAGTTGTCGATGATTTCCCAGAGGCAGTGCATGAGGCCGCGGGAGTCGGTGGAACCGATGTACATGCCCGGCCGCTTTCGGACGGCCTCGAGGCCTTCCAGCACGGAGAGATGCCGGGCGGTGTAATCAGAACTTGGTGCCACGGGGCGGAAACTCCTTCAGGAACGGGACCGTCGGCATTGGACGGGCACAGCTTTTTGACGCTCCTCCAAGCGTAGTCGGAGTGCTGCCCCGCGGTGTGCAGCCACTCCCCGGCCGCCGCAGTCACGGGACCCCGTTACCGAGACGTGATACGCGTACAGCGAAAGTGGGCCATCCGTGCCATGGTTTGGTGGCGAATGCTGGTTATATAGGTATACCGATCTACCAAGGAGGCCGAACATGACAACAGCAGTTGCGGACCGCACACTCAACACCGTCGACCGGTGCGATCGTTGCGGAGCACAGGCGTATGTCCGGGTTGTTCTCGGCGCCTCCGGGGGTGAGCTTCTTTTCTGCGGCCACCATGCCCGCGCGGTCGAACCGACGCTCAGGCCGCTCAGTTCTGACTGGCACGACGAGACAGGTCGGCTTCACGAGAAGCCGCCGGTTCCCGTCGACTAGAAAACTAAAAAGTACGAGCCACTTAGGAAAGGGCCCCTTCAAATTTGGAAGGGGCCCTTTCGTTGGTTAACCACAAATGAGGGTCACCCACCACGGTTAACCCACAACCGGTTAACAAACAACGCGGGGTCACTTCCGGCCGGTCCCCCAGGGAGGATGGGCCGGAAGTGACCCCGCGTTGTTAGGTGCGGTGCCTGGTCCAGCGCCTAGTCCAGGTAGTCGCGCAGGACCTGGGACCGCGACGGGTGCCGCAGCTTGGACATGGTCTTGGATTCGATCTGGCGGATCCGCTCCCGCGTGACGCCGTAGACCTTGCCGATTTCGTCTAAAGTCTTCGGCTGTCCGTCGGTCAGGCCGAAACGCATGGCGACCACACCGGCCTCGCGCTCGGAAAGGGTGTCCAGCACCGAGTGCAGCTGTTCCTGCAGCAGGGTGAAGCTCACCGCGTCGGCAGGGACCACGGCCTCGGAGTCCTCAATGAGGTCACCGAATTCCGAGTCGCCGTCTTCGCCCAGCGGGGTGTGCAGGGAGATCGGCTCACGGCCGTACTTCTGGACCTCAACGACCTTTTCGGGCGTCATGTCCAGTTCGAGGGCCAGCTCTTCCGGAGTGGGTTCGCGGCCGAGGTCCTGGAGCATCTGGCGCTGCACGCGGGCCAGCTTGTTGATGACTTCCACCATGTGCACCGGGATGCGGATGGTGCGGGCCTGGTCGGCCATGGCCCGGGTGATGGCCTGGCGGATCCACCAGGTGGCGTAGGTGGAGAACTTGAAGCCCTTGGTGTAGTCGAATTTCTCGACCGCACGGATCAGGCCCAGGTTGCCTTCCTGGATCAGGTCCAGGAAGAGCATGCCCCGGCCGGTGTAGCGCTTGGCGAGTGAGACCACGAGGCGGAGGTTGGCCTCCAGCAGGTGGTTCTTGGCGCGCTTGCCGTCGTGGATGACGAACTCGAGCTCGCGCTTGAGCTTCGGGTCCATCGTTCCGTCGTCGGCGGCGATCTTTTCCTCGGCAAAAAGACCGGCCTCGATGCGCAGCGCGAGGTCGACTTCCTGCTCGGCATTCAGCAGGGCGACCTTGCCGATCTGCTTCAGGTAGTCCTTGACGGGGTCTGCGGTGGCGCCGGCCGACATAACCTGCTGGACGGGGGCGTCGTCATCGTCGGCGTCGGAGTAGACAAATCCGGAGCCTGTGGTGGCTGCGGCAGCCTTGCCCGGGACCTCCTCGCCGTCCTCACCGATCTCGACAACCTCGACCACGGCGTCGTCGAGGTCAACCTCGACGTCCTCGTCGTTGTCGTCGTCACCGTTGCCGGCTTTGCCGGCGGCCTGCGCCGCGGCCTTGGCGCCGGGCTTGGGCCCGCGCTTCTTGGGTTCGGGCTTGGCGGCCGCCGATGCGGTGTCGCCTCCTTCGGCCAAGGCGGCGCCTTTGACGGCCTTGTTGGCTGCACGCGTGGCAGCGCGCTTGGCGCTCGTTGCCGCCTTCTTCTCCTCGGCGGACAATTCAGCCTGGTCGGCGGGTTCCTTCTTCGCGGAAGACGGGGTCACAGAAAACCTTTCTAGCGGCGGTCTGTGGAATCACCATACGGGCAACACCACTATGACCCTGTCAAGTCCGTGTTTCACATCAGGTGCAATCACGACCAGCAGAGCCACTAAGTAGAACTCCTGGGGCGACCGGAATGTTCCCTGTTTCCAAGGTTCACTGCGAGCACTTAATACACGGACCCAACCGGGTCTCGGCAACCATTGTCTCACGGTTTTCGGCAACGGCACCGAACCGCGGCCCGGGGCCGCCAGACCGTGCCGCCGGTGCCGCTGCCGGGGGTCGTTCTCGGCGGCACCCGCAGCAGCTCAGCGACAGCCTGGCGTCAGGCCACGTCCGGCTCGAACCTCTGCCAGGCAGCCTCCCTCCTCCCCGCCCAGCCGCAGAGCGTCCCGCGGCGGACCAGTTCGCCCAGCAGCTCCGCCAGCCGGTAGCCCGGCCGCTCCTCACAGGCCCGACTGAACAACGCGTCGGCGAAGGATCCCTTGCCCCGGCACCATTCAATCCAGCCCTGCCCGGTCAGCGCGGCGGCCCCGGCCTCGCCTCCGGCGGCGTCCAGCTGCTCAAGAACCCGCGCCAGGCGTGCCATCGAAGTCCAGTCCGGCAGCGGGGGTGCCAGCCCGAGCAGGACCTCGCCATAGCCGGGCATCTCCGGCCGGACACTCTCGCCGTCGCCGGCTCCACCGCTGCAGCCTTCGCCGCGTCGGCCGCCGGTCCCGGGGCGAAGGTTCCAGAGCGGGAAGCCTTCCAGCGGAGGCAATGGCGCCAGTGGCCTCGACGACGGCGCGGATCGAGGCACCGAACCACCCCCGCCGGCGCCGGGTGCGCCTGGGTCAAAGACGCCGAAGTCCTCGGCGCCCCGCTCCGCGGCCTCCGGCCCGGCGGCCGCCATCACGAGTACGGCGTCGCGCCAGGGCGGCACGCACAGGGACGCCCGCAGGTAACCCGTGAGCTCGGCCGCCAGTTTCGGCACGGGCGCCGGGGCGTGCAGGATCCGCGCCCAGACATCCAGCATCTGCCCGAACCGGAGCCTGTCCCGCGTGCACGCGGAGAACAGCAGCGCCCAGTCCCGCTCGGCCGCCAGTACGGCGGGATCTGCCGCGCCCGCGGGCGGCGTGCGGGCGGCAGTTCCAGGGGCAGCTCCAACCGTGCTGCCGCGGAAAACCATCTCGGCGCTGAGCCTGCTGTTCCTGATCTCCTCGACCGGCCGCCCCGGCGGTGCGCAGCACGACGGGTCGAAGCAATACGCATTGCGCCAGTAGTCCGCACCGACGAGCCAGGCGTCCTGCACCGGCATGCCCGCGCCGGCCAGCGCGTTCTCAAGCTCGGCCAGAAGTTCCGCCCACGGGGCACCGTCCCCGTCTGTTTCGGTGAACAGGGCAAGCAGCGAGCCGTCCGCGTTCTCGTCGGATTCCAGGTAGGACGCGACGGAACGGGCAAAGTTCGGGAGCGCGGCGGACGCTGGCCGGTCAGCGCTGCCGTCTTCGCCGGGGAGGTCGACGCGCAGCGTTGCGCCGAGCCGTTGGCCCTGCAGGGTCATGGCAACGAGGCTGTGGGCCGGCCAGTAACCCAGGGAATGCGGGATGAACCCGAGGATATCCTCCGGGCCGGTGATTCTCAGATGTTCGGGAGCTGTCATGAAGCAAGCGTGGCCGCCGGTGAGGGCCAGTGTTAGTCCCGGCGCCGGCTATGTGGAAAACCCCGCCCGGTTGACACCGCGCCGGCACCCTTCGCCGGACAACACCGCGACGCAGCCCTGGTCCGGCACAGCGGACACGGCCCGGGCAGCACCCCCGGAGTCAGGGCGTTCGGCGCCGCTCCGCGCTGAGCCTTCGCTGCTCGGCGAGAGACGCCAGCAGCGGAGGCACCACAACGCCCTGGACCGCCATCTGCTTGCGCACCTTCCGGCGGATCACGATGATGCCGCCCGCGCCTCCGGCCAGCAGGAGGAACTGCACACTCAGGGCGATCCGGAACGGATCCAGCCCGTAGAGCTCACCCTGGGAAAAGCCGGTGGCGTACAGGACGTCCAGGACCAGGCCGATCAGGTAGATGGCGATGAGCGCGGCAATGAAGCCGCCCACGTTCACAATCCCGGTGGCGGTGCCCATCCGGTGGGCCGGATTGAAGGTACGGGCGAAGTCAAAACCGATCATGGACCCGGGACCGCCGATGGCGAGCACCACCACAAGCCCGGCCAGCAGCCACAGCGGGGAACGGCCCGGGATCAGCAGCACAGCGGCCCAGGCCGCGGCGGTGGCGGCCGAGATCAGCAGCACCATGGTGGACCGCCGGAGCGGATGCCGCGCGACGAAGCTGCCCATCAGCGGCCCGGCAGCGATGGCCGTGGCCACATACAGCGTCATCAGCGCCGAAACGGCGGCGGCGTCCAGGCCCTGGGCGGAAATCAAGAACGGGTAGCCCCAGGTCATCGCGAAGACGGTGCCGCTGAACTGGACGGTGAAATGGCTCCACAGTCCCAGCCTGGTTCCGGGCTGCCGCCAGGCCTGGGACAGCGTGACGCCCGTGGCGCGCAGGCCCTGCGCTGGTTCCGGCGCGGGGTGCCCGGGCGGGCGGTCCTGCAGCAGGACGAGCACGAGCACTACGGCAAGGGCCGACATGGCCGCCAGCGCCAAAAATGCAGGGGTCCAGCCGGCGAGGTGCAGGATCATGGCGAACGGCACTACGCTGATGAGCTGGCCGAGCTGGCCGGACATTCCGGTCAGCTGCGTGAGCAGCGGAACGCGGGCCGGGGCGAACCAGATCGGGATCAGCCGGATCACGGCGATAAAAGTCATCGCGTCCCCGGCACCGACCAGCACGCGGCCCAGCACACCTCCGGGAATGTTCTCGGCGAACGCGAGCTGCAGCTGGCCCAGCCCCATCAGCAGGGCGCCGCCGGCGATCATCACCCGGGAGCCGAAGCGGTCCACGAGGATGCCAACCGGAATCTGCAGGGCGGCGTAGACAAGCAGCTGCAGCACGGTGAAGAAGGAAATTTCGGCCGCACTGGCATGGAAGCGTTCCGTGGCTTCGAGCCCTACCACGCCGAACGACGTCCGTTGGCTGACGGCCACCAGGTACGCGAAGACCCCGATGATCCAGATCAGCCAGGCGCGGGGTGAGGTCACCCGGCCCATTATGCCAGCGGTTGGACAAATATTATTTATTGGCCCGGTTCTTTACGGGCGAGATAGGCCTCGACAGCGGCACCAAGGGCGTCCGCGTTGGGAAGCTCGTCGTTCTCGTCGGCGAGCAGGGAGCGGCGTACAGTTCCTTCGGCGTTCTCGTCGTAACGGGTTTCGAGCCGTGAAACCACCTGCTGCACCTCTTCCGAAGCGTCAATCTGCTCGGCGATCTGGCGTCCGACTTCCCGGCCGGCCTCGCGGAGCCGGTCGGTGGGCAGCATAAGCGAGGTGGCCGCCCCGAGGTACTCGAGCCCGGCGACGGCGGCCGTGGGGTATTCGGCCTCGGCGAGGTAGTGCGGCACATGCATCACATAGCCGGCAACGTTGCGCCCGGCTTCCGTCAGCCGCAGTTCGAGGAGGTGGCCAACGGCGGCGGGCACCTCGACGGTGGGCTTCCAGACCGAAATACCCTCGATAAGGTCCGGGCGGTTTCCGTGCACCGTGACTCCCACCGGCCGGGTGTGCGGCACCGGCATGGGAATGGAGTGGATCCAGGTGACGAGGTTGACGTCCAGTTCCTCGACGATCCCTACGACGGCGCGGGCGAACCGCTCCCACTGCAGGTCCGGTTCGAATCCAGCCAGCAGCAGGAACGGGCTGCCGAGCCCGTCGACCAGCCTGTACATGGCCAGGCTCGGCGCCTGGTAGTCCTGCAGGTGGTCCTCGACGAAGCTGATCTGCGGGCGGCGTGACCGGTAGTCGATCAGCTGGTCGGCGTCGAACTCCGCAACCATCTCCGAGTCCAGGGTGTCCAGCATTTCGGCGGTGATCTGCCGGACGACGTGCCCGGCGTCGGCGAATCCGGTGAATCCCATGACGAGGTTCAGTCCGCGCAGTTCGGGGCTGTGGAACAGCGCGTCATCACGCAGGTAGAGCGATTCGGGGTCCAGCAGGGAGCCGGAAATCCGTTCAATCACGGCATGTTCCTTTCGTCGTAGTCATGGGGGCGGCCGGAAGGGCCCTGCGGGGCTGCGGCCTTGCTACCCGGTACAACACGCCGGAGTGCGGGCGCATTCCTGATCGTGGTGTGGCCCAGCTCTCATTCAATTGAACACCCGTGCCGGGGAGAGACTACGATCAGAACTGGCCTTAGGACGGCTTGAAGACACCCGGTTACGTCTCAAACCAACAGTGGCCGAGGCTCCATGGCAGGGCGCCGAACATGCAGTTCCTGCCGAAAAAACTCACAGAATTGAGGACTTCCCTCGTGGTCAAGAATACTGAAGTCACCCTTAGTGCAGTCGCCGGAGACCAGTTGCGGTCCCCCAGCGGTGCCCTCGTCATCGGCGTGGGGCAGGGCACCGACGGTCCCGTCCTGCTCAGCAACCCGCTGACAGCCAAGGCCGCCGAGGCCCTTGCGGAATCACTGGGTGTTCTTGGCATCACCGGGGCAGCCGACCAGGCCCACCGCCTCCCGGGCCTGAGCGAAGCCGGAGCGAAGGTCCTCGTGCTCGCCGGCGTCGGCAAGGTGTCCGGATCGCAGCGGGTCACCGAGGAAACCCTCCGCCGCGCCGCCGGCTCGGCCGTCCGCCAGCTCGCCGGTGTCGGCACGGTCACCCTGGCCCTCCCGACGTCGTCGCTCGGCGATGTGGCGGCTGTCGCCGAGGGCGCCGCGATGGGCGCCTACTCCTTCACCGAACACCGCTCCTCCAAGGCGGACCTGAAGGATCCGGTGAAGAACGTCATGATCGTCACGGACTTTGCCGCGGACAAGGGCCTGAAACCGGTACTGGACCGTGCCGCCCTGATCGGCAAGGCAGTCAACGCGACCCGCACGCTGGTTAACCAGCCGCCGAGCCACCTCTACCCCGAATCCTTCGCGGAAGCGGCCAAGGAACTGTCCAAGGGCCTGCCGGTCAAGGTGACCGTGTGGGACGAGAAGCGACTGGATAAGGAAGGCTTCGGCGGAATCCTCGGCGTCGGCAAGGGCTCCACCCGGCAGCCGCGCCTGGTCAAGGTCGAATACTCCCCCGCCAGGGCCACCGCCAAGATCGCCCTCGTGGGCAAGGGCATCACCTTCGACACCGGCGGGATCTCGCTTAAGCCGCACCTCGGCATGGGCGACATGAAGTCCGACATGGCGGGCGCCGCCGTCGTCCTTAATACTGTGTTGGCGATCGCCGGGCTGGGCCTGCCGGTCAAGGCGACCGCCTGGCTCTGCATCGCCGAGAACATGCCCTCCGGTGCGGCCCAGCGCCCGGCAGATGTGCTGACCATGTTCGGCGGAAAGACCGTCGAGGTCCTCAATACGGACGCCGAGGGGCGCCTGGTCATGGCGGACGGCCTCGTCGCCGCCAGCCAGGAGTTCCCCGATGCCATCATCGACGTCGCCACGCTCACCGGCGCGCAGCTGATCGCCCTCGGCGACCGCACCGCCGGCGTGATGGGCTCCGACTCCGTCACCGGGCCGATCAAGGCTGCCGCGGACCGCGCCGGCGAGCTGGTCTGGCCGATGCCGCTGCCCGACGAGCTGCGCCCCAGCCTCGACTCGCAGGTCGCGGACCTCGCCAACATCGGCGAACGCCACGGCGGCATGATGACGGCGGCCGTTTTCCTGCGCGAATTCGTCGGCAAGGGCAGGGATGGCGAGCAGATCCCCTGGGCCCACATCGACATCGCCGGCCCGTCCTTCAATAACGGCAGCCCCTACGGCTACAACCACAAGCAGGGCACGGGATGCACGGTGCGCACGCTCGTGGCCTACGTCGAGGACATTCTGGCCAAGACTGCCTGAGCCCCCAACCCGGCCAGGCGTGTGCGCGGCCCGGCGGCCGGGGCCGATGACCCCCGCCGCCGGGCCGCGTGACACTGGACACAAGCGCTGCACAAATGCCACGGCAAGGTGGAGCATGTATTAGTGGTTCGCTAAGGTGAACTGCGGTAGTCACAAATGAAAGGGAACAGTCCTGCTGGCATAATCACGGCAGGAAGTTCCAAGACCAGATGATGCGTACTCTCGTGTCATCGTTCACGCGAGGGAGCGTTTTAGTGGCCGATCAGGCAACTGCGCAAGAATTCGACATCCTGGTACTCGGCGGCGGCAGCGGCGGCTACGCAACTGCCCTGCGTGCCGTTCAGCTCGGCCTCACCGTCGGCCTCATCGAAAAGGCCAAGCTCGGCGGCACCTGCCTGCACAACGGCTGTATCCCCACCAAGGCGCTGCTGCACTCCGCTGAGCTGGCCGACCACGCCCGCGACTCGGCGAAGTACGGCGTCAACGTCACCCTCGACAGCATCGACATCACCGCTGTCAACGCCTACAAGGACGGCATCATTGCCGGCAAGTTCAAAGGCCTGCAGGGCCTGATCAAGGGCAAAAAGGGCATCACCGTCATCGAAGGCGAAGGCAAGCTCCAGGGCACCGACACCATCGTCGTGAACGGCACCGCGTACAAGGGCAAGAACATCGTCCTCGCGACCGGATCCTACTCCCGCACGCTGCCGGGCCTGGAAATCGGCGGCAAGGTCATCACCTCCGACGAAGCCCTCACCATGGACTTCATCCCCAAGAGCGCGATCATCCTGGGCGGCGGCGTGATCGGCGTCGAGTTCGCCTCGGTCTGGAAGTCCTTCGGCGTCGACGTCACCATCGTCGAGGGCTTGCCCTCGCTGGTCCCGAATGAGGACGCCACGATCGTCAAGGCCTTCGAGCGCGCCTTCAAGAAGCGCGGCATCAAGTTCTCCACCGGTGTCTTCTTCCAGGGCGTCGAGCAGAACGACGACGGCGTCAAGGTCACCCTCGTGGACGGCAAGACCTTCGAAGCCGACCTCCTGCTCGTGGCCGTCGGCCGCGGCCCGGTCACGGCGAACCTCGGCTACGAAGAGGCCGGGATCACCATCGACCGCGGCTTCGTCATCACCAACGAGCGCCTGCACACCGGCGTCGGCAACATCTTCGCGATCGGCGACATCGTCCCCGGCGTGCAGCTGGCGCACCGCGGCTACCAGCAGGGCATCTTCGTCGCCGAAGAAATCGCCGGCCTGAAGCCCGTCATCGTCGAGGACGTCAACATCCCCAAGGTCACCTACTCCGAACCCGAAATCGCCACTGTCGGCTACAGCGAGAAGGCAGCCAAGGAGAAGTTCGGCGAGGACCAGATCCAGACCCAGGAATACAACCTCGCCGGCAACGGCAAGAGCTCCATCCTGGGCACCACCGGCCTGGTCAAGCTGGTCCGCCAGAAGGACGGCCCCGTCGTGGGCGTCCACATGATCGGCGCCCGCATGGGCGAGCAGATCGGCGAAGCCCAGCTGATCGTGAACTGGGAAGCCTACCCGGAGGACGTGGCCCAGCTGGTCCACGCACACCCGACCCAGAACGAATCCCTGGGCGAGGCGCACCTGGCGCTGGCGGGCAAGCCCCTCCACGGCTAAGCATCTCCGCAGGACAACAGAGCTTGGTGCACCCGGCCGGAAATGCCGGGTGCACTAAGCTCGACCAAGGCAGCAATCATCCGCACTAAAGATCAATAAGGAGAACGGGGACGACATGTCTGAATCCGTTAACTTGCCCGCCCTCGGTGAGAGTGTCACCGAAGGAACCGTCACCCGCTGGCTCAAGCAGGTAGGTGACCGGGTAGAGGTGGACGAGCCGCTGCTCGAGGTTTCCACCGACAAAGTAGACACCGAGATCCCCTCTCCGATCGCCGGCGTGATCGAGGAAATCCTCGTCGCCGAGGACGAGACTGCTGAAGTTGGCGCGCCGCTCGTGCGCATCGGCGACGGCTCCGGTTCCGCCGGGGCGCCCGCCGCCCAGGCACCGGCCGAGGAAGCACCGGCCCCCGAGGCTGAAGCCCCCGCCGCCGAATCGCCGTCGGCCGCCGAAGCACCCGCCGCGGAAGCAGAGGCACCGGCACCCGCCGGCGAAGGCCACGAGGTCACGCTCCCCGCCTTGGGCGAGAGCGTCACTGAAGGCACCGTCACGCGCTGGCTCAAGAGCATTGGCGACACCGTCGAGGTCGACGAGCCGCTGCTCGAGGTTTCCACCGACAAGGTCGACACCGAGATCCCGTCCCCGGTCGCCGGCACCCTGCAGGAAATCCGCGTCGCCGAGGATGAAACCGCCGAGGTCGGCTCCGTCCTCGCTGTGATCGGTTCCGGCGCCGCTGCCCCCGCTGCGGCTCCCGCCCCGGAAGCCCCGAAGGCGGCACCGGCACCGGAAGCCCCCAAGGCGGCCGCTCCGGTGGAGGCCCCCAAGCAGGCGGCCCCGGCTGCACCGGCAGCGCCGGCCAAGGAAGCAGCCCCGGCCGCTCCCGCGGCTCCGGCCGCACCGGCCAAGGAAGCTGTGGTGGCCGCAGAGTCCGGCTACGTCACTCCGCTGGTCCGCAAGCTGGCCAATCAGCAGGGCGTGGACATCTCCTCCCTGAGCGGCACCGGCGTCGGTGGCCGGATCCGCAAGCAGGACGTGCTGGCAGCAGCGGAAGCCAAGGCAGCCCCGGCTCCCGCGGCGGCCGCTCCGTCCGCCGCACCGGCCGCGCGTCCCTCCGCTGACCAGTCCTCGCTGCGCGGCACCGTGCAGAAGGCCCCGCGGATCCGCCAGGTCATTGCCCGCCGCATGCGCGAGTCGCTGGACATCTCGACCCAGCTGACCCAGGTGCACGAGGTGGACATGACCAAGGTCGCCAAGCTGCGCGCCAAGGCCAAGAACTCCTTCCTGGCCCAGAACGGCTCCAAGCTGACCTTCCTGCCCTTCATCGCCAAGGCTGTCGCCGAGGCCCTGAAGCAGCACCCCAAGGTCAACGCCTCCTACGACGAGGACAAGCAGGAGATCACCTACCACAACGCCGAGCACCTGGCGATTGCGGTGGACACGGACAAGGGCCTGCTGGTTCCGGTCGTCTCCGATGCCGGCAACCTGAACCTGGCCGGCCTGGCTGGCAAGATCGCCGACGTCGCGGACCGCACGCGCAACGGCAAGATCGGACCGGACGAGCTCTCCGGCGGAACCTTCAGCATCACCAACATCGGTTCCGTGGGCGCCCTGTTTGACACCCCGATTATCAACCAGCCGCAGGTTGCCATCCTGGGCACCGGCGCGATCGTGAAGCGGGCCGTCGTTGTCGCCGACGAAAACGGCGACGATTCGATCGCCATCCGCTCGATGATGTACCTCTCCCTGACCTACGATCACCGGCTGGTCGACGGCGCCGATGCGGGACGTTTCCTGCAGACGCTGAAGGCACGCCTCGAGGAAGGCGCCTTCGAAGCCGACCTCGGGCTCTAGCCTCGAGAGGTTCAGAAACACCGACGGCGACGGCGGTGCGGACGCCGGTGGGAAACCACCGGCGTCCGCACCGCCGTCGCCGTTTTTGCGGTTCCGTCCCTGGACGCCCGGCGGGTCCTACTACGGTGCGTAGAAGACTCTGGCTACACTGATGCCATGAACATCGTCTATAACGTCATGGTCTTCCTGCACATCATCGGCGCCGCCATGATCGTGGGCATCTGGATCGGCCAGATGAAAAAGCCCACCGTCCACCCCCGCCAGTTCGACGGCGCCGTCCTGCAGCTCATCACCGGCGTCGTCATGATGGGTCTTATCCCGGCCCTGGACATGAACGCCAACTACATCAAGCTCGGCATCAAGCTCGTCATTGCCCTGGTCGTGGGTGTGCTCGCGTTCATCGGCAGCCGCAAGTACAAGAAGGGCGAGCCGGTCAGCAAGGGCCTCGCCCACAGCGTCGGCGGCCTGGCGCTGCTCAACGTGGCCATCGCCACGCTCTGGCAGTAGCCCGCGCCCGCCCCGCCGACGACGGCGACGCACCCCGGGCGGGGCGCGTCGCCGTCGTCGTCGGGAATTCAGACAATCCACTCAGAGCGGACACCGGTGCGGCGGCACCGCCAAATCCCTAGGATGGGAAGCGACATGATCCGGTGGATCTCCGGATCCATGGGAATCAACGATCTTGAGGAGTGGACATGGCAGCAACACGCACCGCACACACTGTATGGAATGGCGACCTGATGACGGGTGCCGGCAACACCACGCTGGACAGCTCCGGGCTGGGCAACTTCGACGTCACCTGGAAGGCGCGCACCGAGGCCTCCGAGGGCAAGACCAGCCCCGAAGAGCTGATCGCCGCCGCACACTCGGCCTGCTTCTCCATGGCGTTCAGCCACGCCCTCGCAGGCGCCGGCCACACGCCCGAGGAAGTCAACACCAAGGCCGATGTCACCTTCGTGCCCGGCACCGGCATCACGGACAGCCACCTGACCGTCAGCGCGCGGATTCCGGGGATCACGGAAGATGAATTCCAGCGGATCGCCGAGGAAGCCAAGATCGGCTGCCCGGTCTCGGGTGCCCTCACCGGCCTCAAGATCACCCTGGACGCCAGCCTGGTCTCCTAGCGCGTCACGCCGCAAACTGAACTGAAGGCCCCCGTTCCCTGCTGGTCAGGGAACGGGGGCCTTCGGTTTGGGCGGCTGCGCCGGGCGGGCGGCGCTGCCTAAGCCGGCGTACCCTGGGCCTGGCCGCCGGGCCGGCGGGCCGGCAACGGGGCGGGCCGGACCTGGCGGTAGCCTTCGCGCAGCGGCGGCCGGTCGGTGGGCAGCTCCTGGATCATTTCCTTGAGCGCGCCGATACCGTATTCCAGCTGTGGGTCAGTGCCGGCGGCATAAGCGTGCGGCGGGAAGGTCACTTCGATGTCCGGGGCGACACCGAAGTTCTCGACCCCCCAGCCCACACCGCCGGAGAACCAGGTGGCGTAGCGCGGCTGGGTCACTCCGGTCCCGTCCGCGAGGGCGAAGCGGTTGTCAATGCCGACGACGCCGCCCCAGGTCCGGGTGCCGATGACCGGGCCGATCCCCCGCAGTTTGGAAACCTGGGTGATGATGTCGCCGTCGGATCCGGCGAATTCGTCGGTGAGGATGATGACGGGTCCGCGCGGTGCGTGGTGCGGGTAGGTGCGCGGCCGCTCCCCGCGGGGCATGCTCCAGCCTGTGACCTTGCGGCCGATTAGCTCCGCGACGAGCTGGGAGGTGTGCCCTCCCCGGTTGCGGCGGACGTCGACGATCAGCCCGTCAAGGGCCGTTTCGGTGTCGAGGTCACGGTGCAGCTGGGCCCAGCCGTTGGCCATCATATCGGGGATGTGCAGGTAGCCGAAGGTTCCCTGTGAGGCCTGCCGGACGGTCCGGCGGTTCGCGGCCACCCATTCCTGGTACCGCAGCCGCTCCTCGTCCCGGACCGGGACGACGGCCACACGGCGCTGCTGTCCGGCCTGGCTCCCGTGCCCTGCGCCGTTGCGCAGCGTGAGCTCGACGGCTCGTCCCGCGGCGCCGACCAGCTGCATCGCGGGCGTGCGCGCGTCGGTCAGCTCGACGCCGTCGATCGCCAGCAGCACGTCGCCGGTCTTTGCGTCCGCGCCCGGGCGGGTAAGCGGCGAGGTGGCAAGCGGGTCGGAGGACTCCCCCGCGAGGATCCGGGTGATCTCCCAGCCCTCGCCGGTGAAGGCGAGATCCGCGCCGAGCCGGCCCTGGCCGTTGCTGCCGTTCTCGGTGACGGCGGCGGGACGGACGTAGGCATGCGAGGTGCCCAGCTCACCGTGGAGCTCCCACAGCAGGTCCACGAGGTCGTCGTGCGAGCCGAGCCGGTCCACAATCGGGCGGTAGCGGGCGTGCACCGAGTTCCAGTCCTGCCCTGCCATATCTTCCGTCCAGAAGAAGTCGCGCTGGAGCCGCCAGGCTTCATCGAAGGCCTGGCCCCAGACGCTCAGCGGATCGAGTTGCACGCGGATGCGGCCGAGGTCGACCTTGACCAGCTGGCCCGACTCCTCGTCCGCCTTGGCGTTGGCGGGCGCGACCCGGATCTGCTTGTCCTGCAGGACCACGACCTTTTCGCCGTCGCCGGAGAGCCGGTAGCTGTCCACGGCGTCCACGATGGTGGTGGCCTTGCGCCGGGCCAGGTCGAAACGGACCAGGCAGGGCGCAGCGTTCTTGTCCTCGAGGCTGGCGCGGCCCTCGCCGGTGACGCCGAAGAGTTCGCTGTCGAGCCAGAGCAGTGCCCCGGCGGTGGCGGTGAGGCCGGAGTAGTTGCCCTGTGGCACCGGCACGCTGATGACACGGTGCGCCAGGCCCTCGGCGTCGACCCGGACCGCAGGAACCGCGTCGGCGCTGTTGGCTGCGTCGTCCGCGGCAGTTCCGGCCGCCGGGGCTTCCTGTAGGCCGACGCTCGGGCCGAAGGGCGAGGGTGTGTCTGCGGCCAGGGCCACGAGGTAGGGCTTGATCGGGCTCGGGAAGGACAGGTCGAAGGAGTGTCCGTCATATACCGGATCAAAGCTTCGGTTGGAGAGGAACGCCAGGTACCGGCCATCGGGCGTGAACGACGGCGACTCGTCGCGGAAGCGTCCGTCGGTGACGTCGATGATGGGTCGTGTCCCGTCGGTTGCGGCGCCGGCGGCGTCAACCTTCGTGATGCGCAGCCGGCTCCGGGAGCCGAAGGAAGTGACCGGCTCGGACCAGCCCAGCCAGGCCGAGTCCGGGGACCAGCTGAATCCTTCGATGCTGCCGTCGCCGATGCTGCTCACGAGGGACAGCGTGCCCGTGCGGGTGTCCGCGAGGTAGATGTCACCGAACGCGGTGCCAACGGCGAGCCAGTGGCCGTCCGGGCTGGCCTCGATGGCGCTGGCCCGGGTCGGCTTGGGGAATTCGATTCTGACCAGTTGAACGGGCTGTCCCTGCTGCGCCGGGGCCACCGCTTCCGCCGGGTCGGCGGTGTCGGCCGCGTCGACTGTGTCGACTGTGTCCGCGGTGTCCTGGTGCGTTCCGGCCGCCGATGCTGCCGGGATTGGCGCTACGGCCCCCGGCCGCGTGAGGGCTGAGGCCGAGACGGGGCGGGGCAGGGGCGTGCCGGCGCCGGTACCCTCCTGCGCCCTGGCCCCGTTCAGCGGAGCCGCAGCTGCCTGCTGTCCCGTGTCCGGCTTTCCGGGGGCCGGCTGTCCGGCGTTCGGCTGTCCTGGGCCCGGCTGTCCGGAGACCAGGGGTCCGGCAATCTGCTTCAAATACAGGGCTTCGACGCCGTCGTGGTCGGCCACGTACGCGATCCGGCCCTCGCCGAACGGGCGGGGCAGGCGGGCCCGGACACCGGGCGTGGCTTCCAGGACCCGTGAGGGGCCGTCCTTGTGGCGCAGCCAGTGCAGCGTGCCGTGGGCTTCCACTGCGCTGGAGTCGCCGGTGCGGTCCGGAACCACATCTCCCAGATGCCGTGACGGCTTCAGCGGCGCTGCGCGGCGGGCCTGTGACGCCGACCCCAGCGAAATGCCGAGTTTAACGGCGTCCGAGCCGAGGTCCGGCAGGAGCCACAGCTCACCGGCCGATTCGAAGACGATGCGCCGGCCGTCAGTCGCGGCGTGCCGGACGTAGAAGTCTTCATGGTCCGTGTGGCGGAGCAGTTCAGAGCCGTTGGGCAGCACGGAGTAGAGGTTGCCATAACCCTCGTGGTCGGAGAGGAAGGCGATCCGGCCGTCGACCCACATCGGATCGGTGAGGTTGCCATCCAGCCCGGCGGCGAGGCGTTCAAACTCACCATTTCCGTCGGCATCGATCCAGAGCTTGCCGGCGGCACCGCCCCGGTAGCGCTTCCACCAGGCGGGCTCGCGGGAAAGCACGCTGGCCAGGACCACAGGGCGTTCGTCACCGACCACCGGTCCGAAGGCGACGGATTCCACCGGGCCCAGAGGGAGTTCGGTGGCCCAGCCGCCCGCGACCGGCAGGCTGTAGGCGTGGGTGTGGCGGCTGTCTGCCTGGCGGAAGGCGCTCGTGACCAGGACGTCGCCGTCGGGCGTGAAGCCCTTGACCTTGGTGGTGGCGTGGCCGAAGTAGCTCAGCTGGCGGTATCCGCCGCCGTCGACCTCCGCGGTGACAACTTCCGGCGTCGTCCCTTGAACGACGGTCCACACCAGCCGCTTGCCGTCCGGGGTGAAGCGGGGGTTGCGGGCGGGCAGCTGCAGCGAGGACACGCGCCAGGCGCGGCCGCCATCAAGGGGCGCGATCCAGACGTCGTCCTCAGCCACGAAAGTGACCAGGTCGCCGTGCAGATGCGGGAAACGGAAGTAACTCGAAGAGGTCATCGTTAGATCATAGTCAAGACGGGACTTCCCCCCGGGAGGTACCCCGGCCGTGCCGGGCATGGTGAGATGGATCATGCGAATCATAGTTGGCGGCGCCTCCGGGCTGATCGGAACCGCCGTTTCCCATTCCCTGCGCAGCGCCGGGCACGACGTCGGCGCGCTGGTCCGGCGGCCGCCCGCAGCACCGTCCGAGTTCCAGTGGGACCCTGCATCAGGCAGCATCGACGAGTTGGCGCTCAAAGGTGCGGACGCCGTGATCAACCTCTCCGGCGCCGGTATCGGCGACCGGCCCTGGACCCGGTCCCGCATCAACGAACTCCGCAACTCGCGGCTGGGAGCGACCCGGACCCTGACGGCGGCGATGGGTCGCCAGGACACACCGCCGGCGGTGTTCCTGAGCCAGTCCGGCTCCAACTATTACGGCAACGCCGGACTGGCGGTGCTCCGGGAGAACGCACCCGCCGGCAGCGGGGTGCTGGCCCGGATCTGCGCCGACTGGGAGGCTGCCGCCCACGAGGCTCCGGCCGGCGTCCGGGTGGTCACTCCCCGGACCGGCGTCGTCCTGAGCCGTTCGGGTGGCGCTCTCGGACGCCTGATGCCGTTGCTGCGCCTGGGCGTGGGCGGACCGCTGGGCAACGGCCGGCAATATTGGCCCTGGATAACGCTCCCTGATGTTGCCGGCGCCTTCGAGTTCCTGCTCGGCAGCCCGCTGTCAGGCCCGGTGAACCTCTGCGCCCCCGAGAGCGCGGACGTGAATTCGCTGATCGCGCAGCTGGCCGGGGCCCTGCACCGCCCTGCGGTGTTCCGCGTCCCCGCGCCGGTGCTGCGGCTGGTGATGGGCAAGCTGGCCGACGAGCTGCTGCTCGGCAGCCAGCGGATGGAACCGGCGGTCCTGAGCGAAGCAGGCTTTCAATGGCAGCATCCGTCCCTCGCCCAGGCTGCCGCCTGGGTAGCGGAACGCGGTTCGAAGAACTGAAGACCGCTGCCCGCCAGCCTGGGCTCAAGGAACCGGGAGTCGTGCCCTAGCCGCCAGACGTGCCGGCGGCCGGGAGGATGTCCTGAATCCTCCAACGTCCTTCAACCGGCGCCAGTACCAGCCGCAGCCGCTGTTCGGGCCCGGCAGCGGCCTCGGCCAGCACCGCTCCAGTGGAGTCGCGTTCCTGGTAGGCGGGCGTGCCGGCGGTGACCACCACGACCGCCTGGGAGGGACCGTTGTTCCCCTCTGCGGCCACACCGGTCAGGAGGATGGTAAAGCCGGCCAGCACCCGGCCGGACTCCCGAAGCCCGGCGCTGATCCGTCCGTCCGCCACGGCCGCGGTCGACGCCGGGACGTTGACCTGGTCCAGCAACCCGAAGTCCCCCGAGCTGAACGCAAGGGAGCGCAGCTGGGCCAGCCCGCGGACGGCTTCCTCGGGGTCCGTTGACGCAAGCTGGTCCTGCACCTCCGGAGAAATGACCGGGGCAGTCCGCACGGGCGCCCCGGGAGCTGGTGCGGACTGACTGACCGACCGTGGCTGCTCGTCGGCAAAGTTGAGCCACGGTGAGGGCATCCGGGCACCAGCAAACGCCCACACGGTGACGAGGGCACCGCTGAGGGCAAGGCCCACGGCGGCTGCCCGGTAGCCCCGGCGGTAGCCCGTCCGACCCGCAGGTTTCGGACGGGCCAGGCCGTTGCGGGAGGAGCCCCGGCGGGCGGAGTGCCGCGCGGTGCCCCCGGAACGAAGTTCGGCGGGGCGAGGCTTGGGGAATCGGCGGTGGTGCAACCGGAGCCGTTCGGCCCACCGTGCCCGCGCCGTGCGGGGGACGGTCCGCCGTGTCAGCAGTTGCGGGATGACCGTGGGGTGGACGGAGACCGAGAGGTCCACGGCTGCGGCCGCAGCGCTGCGATGCACGGCGGCTGAGAGCTCTGCGGCAGAAGGCCGTAGCCGGCGGTCCTCCTGAAGTCCGGCTTCCAGCGCTGCCGTCAGCGCCGGCGGAACTCCCGGAACCAGCAGCGGAAGCGGCGGCCGCTGCGCACCCGGTTCGGGGGCGCGTCCGGTCAGGCAGTACCAGCCGAGCGCCGCGAGTGAATACACATCGCGCTCCGGCTGCAGTCCGGCCCGGACGGCGTCAACGGGCGCCGGGTCGCGGAAGCCCTCCGTCCCGGCGTCGGCCACCGCCTGAGCGTCAGCCATCATGCGTGCCACACCCAGATCGGCCAGCAGCGGTTTGCCGTGCGCGGTGAACAGCACATTGCCGGGTGAGACGTCGCCGTGCGTAAAGCCCTGGCCATGCAGGTACGCGAGCGCCTGCGCGATCGGGGTCAGCACCGTCACCGTCTCCCCCGGTCCCAGCATTCCGCGGCCAGCCACGAGCTGCCCCAGCGACCCGCCCGCCGCATAGTCCATGATCAGCCCGAGGCGTACCCCGGCCACCCCGTCCAGCCGGACGACGTCGCGTGCCTTGACCAGGTGCTCGTGGTTTAGGACCGAGAGTATTCGGATCTCGCGCCGGACAGAATCCTCAACATCCCCCGCCCCGGCGTAGGCATCCGGGATGTGCCGATCCGGCAGCACAAAACTCTTAAGGGCGAAGTCGCGCTGCGTCAGTTCCTCGGTCACGAGCCAGACGACGGCAGAGCTGCCCCGGCCAAGCTCCCGGCCGACGGCATAGCCGTGAAGTTCGGGAATTCCCGCGTCCGCGCTGCCGCCCACTTCAGCAAATTCGTCCATGTACTAGGAATAGCCGATTCCGCCCGCCCGCGCAGAAGTTATCCACAGCCACCGCCGTTGTGCCCGGAGGGCTCGAACCGCTCCACTCCGGACGAGGTGCGGGACGAGGCCCGTCAGCCGGTGTTCGCGTACCGCTGGAGGAACAGGGCCAGGGACAAGGCCATGGCCCGGATCTCGTTCGGATCGACGCTCTCATTCGGTGCGTGGATGAGTGCAAGCGGTTCCTCGACCCCCAACAGGATGATCTCCGCGTCCGGATAGGTATCGGCGAACACGTTGCAGAGCGGGATCGACCCCCCTTGCCCAAGAGTGGTCATCGGCTGGCCGTAGGCCTCAAGCATCGCGGCACCCATGGCCTCGAAGGCGGGCCCGCCGACGGCCGCCCTAAAGGGTGACCCGATGGCCTCCAGGTCCACCGTGACGTGGACGCCCCAAGGCGCTGCGGCCGTGAGGTGTTCTACCAATGCGGCGTGGGCATTATCGGCGGCCATACCCGGCGGTACGCGCAGGTTGAGCCGGGCGGACGCCTGCGGCACGATTGCCGCCGTCGAGCCGGTCACCGGGGGGCAATCGATGCCGAGCACGGTGAGGGCAGGCCTGGCCCAGAGCATGTCGGAAACGCTGCCATCCCCCAACAACGCGACGCCTTCGAGCAGGCCGGCGTCGGACCGGAATTGCTCCGGCGGATAAGGTGCGCCGGTCCACGTCTGGGTGTTGTCCAATCCCGTGATCGTGGTGTTGCCTTGCTGGTCGCGCAATCGTGCCAGCAGGGAGATCAGCGCGGCGAGCGCGTCGGGGGCGGCACCTCCGAACATGCCGGAGTGAAGTTCCGACGCCAACGCCTCCACCGTCACCACAACGTTGACCATGCCGCGCAGGGTCACGGTGGCCGCGGGGTGACCCACGGCGGCGTTGCCGGTGTCGCAGACCAGGATGGTGTCGGAACGGAACAGATCCGGGTGGCTCGCGACAAACGCCTCGAGCCCACCGGTGCCCTGTTCCTCCGACCCCTCGACAACCAGCTTCAGATTCACCGGAACGTCGCTGCCGAGCGCCCTGAGCGCGAGCACAAGGGCGAGGATGTTGCCTTTGCAGTCGGCGGCGCCCCGGCCATACCAGCGGCCGCCCGACTCAGTGAGTTCGAAGGGGGGAGTCCGCCACGCGGAATCATTGAGCGGAGGCTGCACGTCGTAGTGCGCGTAGAGGAGCACAGTGGGCGCATCCGGATCGGGTCCCGGTCTCGAGCCGACCACCGCGTCGGAGCCGTCCGGCGTCCGCTCGAGGCGGGCATCGGAAAATCCGAGCGCGGCAAATTTGGCGAGCACCCACTGCGCAGCCTTCGCGCACTCCTCGGCGGGGAACTGCCGGGCATCCGCGACCGACCGAAGGGCCACGAACTCCGCGAGCTCGCCCCATGCCGGGCGCATCAGGTCGGTGATGCGTGACCGCAGTTCCACGGCTCACGCACCACCTGTGTGGACCGTCTTGAGGTCGTCGATGAACTGCTGGAACTCGGCCAGCTCATCCGGGCAGTAGATCTGGAGAATCGCGAGCTCGCCTTGGACGATTCGGGCGTTCGCGATGACCGGCCTGCTTCCGGGTCCGGTGGCCCCGTTCGAGAGCTGGCTCAGGAACGTGGCCCGGCTCAGCGCGTCGTTCGGGTTCGCGCAGACCGCGCCGCCGTCGTCGCCGAGTACCCGGGCTATCTGTTCGCGCTGGGGTGCCGTACCCCCGGCAGCCTCGATCGTCGCTATGAGCTGGTCGGCCTTCTCCAGGGACTGTTGCGTCTCCCTCGCCGAGCGGAAGTTCACCAGTGCGATAACAGCGAAGACTACGAGCAAGATCATGGAAACGATGTAAAGGACCGAGCGACCGCGCTTGGTTGAGGACTCCATCTGCGTGCTCATGACTCTGGCACCTCCGTCTGCCTCTCTTGGTCAGGCAGCTTCCAGGAAGGCTTGCGCAGCTTGTAAAAGAGGAACGGCACGAGCAGGCCGAGCCCCAGTGCGCCGCCGCCGACGATCAGGAAATAGACAATCGGATCGCCGTTGCCGAACTGCGACGGCGGGACGAACCCGACGAGCAGGGCGGCCAGGGAGGCGGCGAATCCGACGCCGCACAGCCCGATCAGCATGGGCGCCCGGTAGCCACGCGGGTGGTCCGGGTCGTTGCGGCGCAGCCGGACAGCGGCCACGAACATCAGCAGGTACATGATCAGGTAGACCTGCGTGGTGATCACCGAGAAGATCCAGTACGCGCTGGAGACATCCGGGATCAGCGCGTAGCCGAGTGCGATCACGGTGGTGATGAGCCCTTGGACGACCAGGAGGTTCTGCTGGATGCCGTTCTTGTTCAGCTTTTGCAGGAACGGCGGGAGGTACCCTTCCTCACGCGAGATCAGCAGCAGGCCTTTGGATGGACCGGCCAGCCAGGTCAGCATGCCGCCGAGGGAGGCAGCAACCAGCATGATGCCGAGGATCGGCGTGAGGCCCTGCATGTTGAAGGACGCCAGCACCGCGTCGAAGGCCTGCATGACCCCCGCTGTGAGGGAGAGTTCTTCGGCCGGGACGATCCAGCTGATCGCCAGCGCCGGCAGGATGAAGATCAGGAGGACGAGCCCCATGGCCAGGAACATCGACTTCGGGTATTCCTTGGGCGGGTCCTTCAGGGCGGACACGTGCACGGCGTTCATCTCCATGCCGCTGTAGGACAGGAAGTTGTTCACGATCAGCACCAGGCTGGCCAGCCCGGCCCATTCGGGGAAGAAGTTTGCCGCGGTCATCGGCGCGGCGGAGGGATTGCCTTGGCCGAGGAAGACCGCACCCAGGATGACGAGCAGGGCGCCCGGGATCAGGGTGCCGATGATCAGGCCACCGCTGGCCAGGCCTGCCACGCCCTTCGTGCCGCGGGATGAGACATACACGCCGGCCCAATAGAACACCACTATCACCAGGGCCGTCCACACGCCGTTGCTGGCCAGCGCCGGGTTGAAGACGTAGGCGAGGGTGCTGGCGACGAATCCCAGCAGTGTCGGATAGTAGAAAATCGTCATCGCGAACTGGCACCACACCGCCAGGAAGCCCATCGGCTTGGAGATGCCCGACGCTACCCAGTTGTAGATGCCGCCCTTCCATCCGGACGCCAGCTCAGCTGACACGAGGGAGGTGGGCAGCAGGAACACGATGGCGGGAACCACGTAGAGGAAGACCGAGGCCAGGCCGTAGACGGCCATGGTCGGGGCCGCACGGAGACTGGCCACCGAACTCGTGGTCATCAGCGCCAGGGCCACCCAGGAGATCCACACCGCCGTGGGCACCTTGGGGCGGGCCAGTGTCTGATCAGCGCTGCTCACAGCAGCCACATCCCTGGGTGTCCCGTGGTCTGCGCCACGGGCCAGGCGGAGCCAACCGCCTGGGGCGAGTAGTCGACGGCTTGAACATGCCACTGCCCCCTTATCACACAAAGTGCTCGGTGCCTATAGCATGGACCTTGGAATTAGCCGGGAATAGTACCGATCTCCCCTATACGTGAGGTCGCCGTGGTGCTAATTTGCGCGCCTTCGGTGGCGCTTCCAGAGCAGGTCGGTGATGAGGGCCAGGGCAAGGATCACCACCAGTGCGGCGGCCGTGGCGGGTTCGTTGACGAGCGTGGTCGTGCAGAACACGACGAACGTTCCCATGGTTGCGACCAGGGCGATGATGAGCACCATAAGCAGGGCGCCGGTCTCCTTGTACACCTTGAAGTGGGCCACGGTGACCGCGGAGAAAACCAGCAGGGCAACCGCGCTTCCGAGCGACGCGATGCTGTTGAGGTTGAACGCCAGCACCATCACGGCCGCGAGCCCGGCCATCACCAGCAGCCCGACCGGCACGTGCCGGCGGCCCAGGGAGCTGCCGAACACCGGTGGGAACTGGCCCACCAAGGCGAGGTGCCGGGTCATGCCCACCGAGGGGTAGAGGCTGGCGTTCACTGCCCCGGCGGTGGAGAGCAGGGCGGTGACCACCATCAGCACGTATCCGAACTGGCCCAGGGTGGGCTTGGCTGCCTCGGCCAGGGCCGTCGCGCCGTATTCGACAACCTGGTCGGCGGTCAGTGTCCCGAAGACGCCCAGGGAAACCGCGACGTAAACTGTCGTGGCGATCGCCAGCGCCAGGTACATGGCGCGGGGCAGTTGACGGGACGGGGCAGGCAGATCCTTCGCGGTGAAGGTGATGACGCCGAATCCGAGGAAGGCGAAGAACGTCAACGCCACGCTCGCGATGATCTCGCGGACGCCGGGGTAGCCGGCCGGGTCGAGGAGCGCGGGGTTCCAATTCGCGATGGTGACGATCGCGAACACGGACAGGATGGCCAGCACCAGTTTCACGATCAGGGATTGGACTCTTGCGACTGCCGTGGAGCCGACGGCGTTCAGTGCCGTCATCACCAGGATGAGGGCGACGGCGAACGCCTTGGCCCAGCCTGGATCGCGACCGGTCAGGACGGCGCTGGCATAGCCACCGAAGGACGAAGCCACCATTGCCCCGACGATCGCGCCGGTCACATAGAAGAGCCATGACACAATCCCGGTGACATGACCCTCACCGAACCCGCGGGCCAGGTAAGCGAGCATGCCCCCGCCCGAAGGAAACGCGGCGCCAAGCTTCGCGAACGAGTAGCCCTGGAGACCAGCGATGGTGCCGGCAACCAGGAAGGAGACCCACACCGCCGAGCCGGCGACGGCGCCCGCCGCTCCCAGCAGCGCGAAGATTCCTGCGCCCACCATCGACCCCACCCCGATGAACGCCGCTTGCATGACGGTCATCTGCTTCTTCGGAATGGTGGTCGACATGGCGTCCCTCCCGTGGTCAGGCGCCTGCGTGCGGCAGCCTCGCAGGGACACTACCACCGCGTCCCGGACCGCGGAACCCCTCCGGACGGCCGGACCACCTCCCGAACGCCGACGACTGATCGTCCACCCGGTCGGGGTGAGAGCTTGGCCACAGAATCAGCCTCTGGGACAGCCGGGGTCTAAGCTGGATGCCATGGCTCTTGAGTTTTCCCCGCTGGGTCTTGCCCCGGAATTTGTTGATTACACCCGCGGCTGGGACATCCAGCGCGAACTCCATGAGAGGGTTCTCGCCGGTACAGCCCCCAGCACGGTCCTGCTGCTCGAACACGCCGCCGTCTACACGGCCGGCAAACGCACCGAAGACCATGAACGCCCCTTTGACGGCACCCCGGTGGTCCCCGTTGACCGCGGCGGCAAGCTCACCTGGCACGGTCCCGGACAGCTGGTTGGCTACCCCATCATCAAGCTCAAGAACCCGGCTGGCATCCGCGACTACGTGGAGCGGCTCGAAGCCGTGATCATCGCCGTGCTGGCCGACTACGGCATCGCCGCCGTCCGGATCAAGGGCCGCGCAGGAGTCTGGCTCGACCAGGACGAGAAGGGCCCCGCGCGCAAGATCGCCGCGATCGGCATCCGCGTCCATGAGGGCGTCACGATGCATGGCTTTGCGATCAACTGCAACAACGACCTTGCGCCGTACGCCCAGATCATCGCCTGCGGCATTACCGACGCCGGCGTCACCACGATCTCGCAGGAGATCGGCCGGGACGTTACCCCCGCCGATCTCGTGTCCCGGATCATCGAAGAACTGCGCAACAATGAAGAAGCGTTAGTTGCAACCCATGAAGGAGCTTTACTGTGACCCTGGCACCCGAAGGCCGGAAAATGCTGCGGATCGAGCAGCGCAATGCGGCCACCCCGGTGGAACGCAAGCCGGAATGGATCAAGGCCAAGGTCCAGATGGGCCCCGAGTTCGTCCAGCTCAAGAACCTCGTGAAGAAGGAAGGCCTGCACACCGTGTGTGAGGAGGCCGGCTGCCCGAACATCTTCGAATGCTGGGAAGACAAGGAAGCGACCTTCCTGATCGGCGGCTCCGAGTGCACCCGCCGCTGCGACTTCTGCCAGATCGACACCGGCAAACCCTCCCCCGTGGACGTTTTCGAACCCACCAAGGTCGCCCGCTCGGTCCTGGCCATGGCCCTGCGCTACGCCACCGTGACCGGTGTGGCCCGCGACGACCTCGCCGACGAGGGCGTCTGGCTCTACGCCGAAACGGTCCGCAAGATCCACGAACTGAACCCCGGCACCGGCGTCGAACTCCTGATCCCGGACTTCTCCGGCCGGCCCGAGCACATCGCGGCGATCTGCGACTCCGCCCCCGAGGTCTTCGCGCACAACGTCGAGACCGTCCCGCGGATCTTCAAGCGCATCCGCCCGGCCTTCCGCTACGACCGCTCCCTGGACGTCATCACGCAGGGCCGCAACCTCGGCATGGTCACCAAGTCCAA
>NZ_JAVDVQ010000016.1:0-89023 GCF_031456935.1 Arthrobacter ginsengisoli
TCGGAGAGTCCGACGTTTAGTGTGGTGCCGCTGACGGTGGTGATGCTCAGGCGCAGGCTGGTGGTGGCGCGGTCGGGGAAGCTGATGCTGGTTGCTTGGCCGGCGTTGTCCAGGGCCGGCACCGCGACGGTGGTTCCGTCGGAGAAGGTGAGGGTTCCGCCGGTGATCTGGTCGTTGGTGTTGGGTCGGTCATAGAGCACAACCCGGTTCAGGGTAACGGCACTGCCAAAGGCGAGGTTGAGGTAACTTCCGGCTTTGCCGCCAACGGTGGCCCATTCCCGGGTCGAGTCGACCGGGTACCCGGCAATGACGCCGTCGACGGCCTTGATGGCTGTCTGCCCGGTGGCGATATTTTGGGAACTGGCGGTGGCTGTTGCCGACGACGCCACATTGGTCCCGGCACCGCTGCTACTGGGTACCACGTTAGGCGGTGTGACAGTGTATGACCTAGGGAACCACGAGCCAGGTCCACGGGAGGAACATGCGTCGGCGGTGTTGCAGGTCTTGGAGTCGTACTGCGCATAGGCCAGGAACGCATTCGTTTTCGCGGTCAGATCAGGATCAACTACATTGCTCGGTCTTTGCGCTATGCCATATCCCTGATATCCGGTGATTGTGTGACGTTGGTTGTATTGCTGTTGCACGGCAAACACGAGGTAAGCGACCGTGTGGTGATCGCTATGGTCGCCGTCGCCGTAACTACCTGCGAAGTCCAGCGTGGCGATCTGTTCCGGCTGGTAGCTGTTCATCAATGCCAGCAGAGTGTCCTGGAGCGTCGATAGGGTGTACGAGGAGGAGTCATCCACGGTGGTCATCGTGTTGATTACACCGCCGTACAGTTTTTGGAGACTCTGGTATCCGCCGTTGGACCCCCCACTTCCATCGGGGAAACCATCGGGCAACCTCATAAAAGCCAGAGATATGTTCGTGGCTCCTTCGAGCGTGGCCACGGGAATCGGGTGGCCTGCGATCCCGGCATCTGATGTCGTCCAGACGTTGGCGACACCTGCGAGCTGCGCGTAGGCCGCTTTCACGCCGCTCTCCCGAGAATTCCAATAGGCAGCTGAGTCGTTGGCATCGCCCGCGGTTACGTATACGGTCCGAACGCACATTCCTGCGCGGATCGCCAAAGGGAGCGCGGGGCTCTGGAAAAGGAGGTCGTCATCTTGGTGGGCGACGATGCTCATGACGGTTCCTGCAGAGCACTCTGGTGCCGCGAAAGCGGGGGCGGTTGACAGGCTCCCCCCGAGGGTGGCGATTGTCGCGGTAGCCAGAAAGAGTCGGGTCCATCTGCGAATCCGACGAAAGGGCATCTGACTCATCCTCACTGGTCATTTGCGGGTTGCTCTGCTGACAACTACGACGCCAGTACGAGCCTCTACTTTTGAGGATGGTGGCCTTGGAGGACGTCGCGCTACGAGGATGGCTACCGGTTTAGTTGGGCTCAGTACCCGTCTTTTGGCGGCAACTACCTGCCATTCGGCTATGCCCCTAATCGGCTGAAGCCTGGGCTCCTATTGGCGGCCCTGGGGAGCGGTCGCAGGAAGCAGCCGCGTTGCTGCCCGCGGTCCGATGGGCGCCTTCGGATTCCTTGCCGGCACAGCAACCTGATTGCCCCGTATTTCAGATCAGTAACGGATGCTCCTATGCTTAGCTGGAGCCTTTGTAAGGATTTGGGGGCGAGTAGTCGTGAGGAAACCGGTATATGAGTAGTGTTCTGACAATCCGCGGAGGCGTCCCGCTTACTGGCCGCGTCACCGTGCGGGGGGCCAAGAATCTTGTCCCCAAGGCCATGGTGGCTGCCCTGCTGGGCAATGAGCCGTCCGTGTTGCGCAACGTCCCTGAAATCAAGGACGTCGAGGTTGTCACCAGCCTGCTCCAACTGCACGGGGTCACCGTCGAGAAAGACCCGATCTCCGGGGATCTGACCCTTGACCCCACCAATGCGAAGACGGCCTCACACACGGCGATCGACGCGCACGCGGGCGATTCCCGCATCCCGATCCTGCTGTGCGGTCCCCTGATCCACGCGATCGGCGAGGCCTTCATCCCGGACCTGGGCGGCTGCAAGATCGGCGACCGCCCCATCGATTACCACCTGAACGTGCTGCGGCAGTTCGGTGCGGTCGTGGAAAAGCGGCCCGGCGGCATCCACATCTCCGCGCCCGGCGGACTCAAGGGTGCCAAGATTTCGCTGCCGTACCCGTCCGTCGGGGCCACCGAGCAGGTGCTGCTGAGCGCCACGAGGGCCGAGGGCATCACCGAGCTCTCCGGTGCGGCCACCGAGCCGGAGGTTGTCGACCTCATCGCAGTGCTGCAGAAAATGGGCGCGATCATCAGCGTCCAGACGGACCGCACTATCCGGATCGAGGGCGTCCCGGACCTGGGCGGCTACAACCACCGTGCCCTCTCGGACCGCAATGAGTCGGCGTCCTGGGCATCCGCGGCGCTGGTCACGCGTGGCGACATCTTCGTTGAGGGCGCCACCCAGCGCGACATGATGACCTTCCTCAACACCTACCGCAAAGTCGGCGGCGGGATGGACATCGGCGACGACGGCATTCGCTTCTATCACAAGGGCGGCAAGCTCAACCCGTTGGTCCTCGAGACGGACGTGCACCCCGGCTTCATGACCGACTGGCAGCAGCCGCTCATCGTGGCCCTGACGCAGTCCGAGGGTGTGTCGATCGTGCACGAAACCGTGTACGAGAACCGCTTCGGCTTCACCGAGGCGCTGATCCGGATGGGCGCCAACATCCAGGTCCACCGCGAATGCCTCGGCAGCGTCCCGTGCCGTTTCGGCCAGCGCAACTTCCTGCATTCAGCCGTGATTTCCGGTCCCGCCCAGCTGACCGGCACTGACATTGACGTGCCGGACCTGCGGGGCGGCTTCAGCCACCTCATCGCGGCGCTGGCCGCCAACGGCACGTCGCGGGTCACCGGTATCGACATCATCAACCGCGGCTACGAACGCTTTACGGAAAAGCTCGCGGGCCTGGGCGCCGATTTCGACATCACCTCGACCGAGTAGCGGGTACGAAGTGAAGGAAACGGCCAAGAGCCACATCACTTTTGTCGTTGTGGCCGGGATTGTCCGGCCGGTCATGAACCTGCTGATGCGGAAGGAATGGCTCGGCCTGGAGAAGCTGCCGGCCGGCGGCTTCATCGCAGCACCCAATCACTGCACCGAAATCGATCCGCTGGTTGTCGGGCACCTGCTCTACAACCAGAACCGGATGCCGCGCTTTCTGGCCAAGGCGGGACTCTTCAAGGTGCCCGTTCTGGGTTTTGTGCTGCGCGCCACCAAGCAGGTCCCGGTGGAACGCTCGACGTCGGGAGCCAACCGTTCGCTGCAGATCGCCAGGGAAGTAGTGGACCAGGGCGGAGCCATCATCATCTACCCCGAGGGCACGCTGACCCGGGATCCCGGGCTGTGGCCGATGCGGGGCCATACCGGCGCCGCGCGCATGGCGCTGGAAACCGGAATCCCCGTGGTGCCGATGGCGCACTGGGGAGCCCATGAGGTCCTGCCGCGCTATGCCAAACGGCTGCACATCCTGCCGCGCAAGACCTCCCGCCTGATCGTGGGCGATCCCGTGGACCTCCGCGCCTTCGAAGGGCGGCCGCTGGACAAGGCCACCCTCACCGAGGCCACCAATGTGATCATGGATGCCATCACCGAACTCCTGGCCACCCTGCGCGGGGAACAGCCCCCGCTGGTCCGCTGGGACCCGTCGGCCCACAACCAGTCCACGCACGGCCGCTTTATCGAACCCGGCGGCAAAGCCGGTGGCCGTGCGTCCGACGCCGGGACTTCCGACGCCGGGACTTCCGACGCCGGAACCGCCGCCGACGCGGACGGCAGCGCGTGACGGGCGGCTTCGGCGGGGCATCCTCCGCCGCCACGGTGGCGGTGCTCGGAGCCGGGTCCTGGGGGACCACCTTCGCAAAGATCCTCGCTGACGCGGCCGCTGCTTCCGGCGTCGGGCGCGAGATCCGGCTGTGGGGCCGGCGTGAGGAGGTTGTCGAGCAGATCAACCTGAAGCACCGGAACGAGCAGTATCTCAAAGACGTTGCCCTGCCGCCCAGCATCACCGCCTCCACCGATGTCGCAGCGGTCCTGGCCGATGCTGAGCTTGTGGTGCTGGCCGTTCCGGCCCAGACCCTGCGGCCGCAACTTCGCCAGTGGAAGGACCTCCTGGCACCCGGAGCCGTGGTCGTTTCCCTTATGAAGGGACTTGAACTGCACTCCGACTCCCGGATGAGCGAAGTCATCTCCGAGGAACTTGGTGTTCCAGCCACCAGGATCGCCGTCGTCTCCGGACCCAACCTGGCCATGGAAATAGCCAGGGAAGAACCCACCGCCTCGGTGGTGGCGTGCTCCGACCCGATTGCCGCCGGCTGGATCGCCCGCAGCTGCACCGCCCCGTACTTCCGCCCTTACACGACCGGCGACGTTGTCGGCGTCGAAATCGGCGGGATCGTCAAAAACATCATCGCCCTGGCGGTCGGCATTTGCGAAGGCAAACAGATGGGTGACAACACCAAGGCGTCGGTTATCACGCGGGGCCTCGCGGAGACCTCCCGGTTATCGCTCGCCCTCGGCGGGGAGGCCCGGACGATGGCCGGACTGGCCGGCCTGGGCGACCTCGTGGCGACCTGTTCCTCGCCGCTGTCGAGGAACCACACCGCCGGACGGCTGCTGGGCAAGGGCCTGACCCTGGATGAAGTCACAGCCGAGATGACGCAGACGGCTGAGGGCATCAAGTCCGCCCAGGCGGTTCATGAGCTTGCCGGCAAACTGGGCGTCGAAATGCCCATCACCGCGGCCGTCGTGGCGGTGCTTGCCGGAAAACTGTCCGTAGACGAACTGGGGCCGCTCCTGCTGTCCCGGGACCTGAAACCCGAAGGCGATTACTGAGCGTGTCTGAAGAAAACGTGAGCACAGAGAGCCCGACCGCCCCGGCACGGCCGCGCGTGGCCGTGCTGTTCGGCGGCCGATCCAGCGAACACGCGGTCAGCTGCGTGACGGCGGCCGGAGTGCTGGGTGCCATCGACCAATCGAAGTACGAAGTCGTCCCGATCGGGATCGCCAAGTCCGGCCAATGGGTGCTGGCTGCCGGCGACCCCGGTGACTGGTCGCTCTCGGCAACGTCCCTGCCCGAGGTCCCCTCTTCGGCCCGGACCGTGACGCTGGCCGAAATCGGCGGCGAACACCAGCTGATCGTGGCCTCCCCGAACGAGGTTCCGCAGGAACTGGGCGCCGTGGATGTTGTGTTCCCGCTGCTGCACGGTCCGTTCGGTGAGGACGGCACCATCCAGGGCTTCCTGGAACTGTCCGATACCCGCTACGTCGGCGCAGGTGTGCTGGCTTCCGCCGTCGGCATGGACAAACACTTCATGAAGGTGGTGTTTGAAGCCGCAGGGATCCGGGTGGGACCGTACATTGCCGTCACGGACCGTCAGTGGCGCAACGACCCGGAAACCGTCCGCAAGCGCGTGGACCAGCTCGGCTTCCCGGTCTTCGTCAAGCCCGCGCGGGCGGGCTCGTCCATGGGCATCTCCAAGGTGGACTCGCTCGAGGGCCTGGACGCCGCGATCGAGGCCGCCCGTGAGCACGACCCGAAACTTGTCATCGAGGCCGGCATTGTGGGCCGCGAGATCGAATGCGCTGTTTTGGAGGGCCGGGGGACCGGTGCTCCCCGGACGTCCATGCCCGGCGAGATTTCCGTGGCCGGCGGCGGGCACGAGTTCTACGACTTCAACGCCAAATACGTCGACGACGCCGCCGCGCTGAGCTGCCCGGCCGACCTCCCGGCCGAAGCCATCGCCCGGGTCCGGGAGCTGGCCGCCATTGCGTTCGACGCCGTCGGAGCCGAGGGACTGAGCCGGGTCGATTTCTTCTACACGCCGGAGGGCGAACTGATCATCAATGAGATCAACACCATGCCCGGGTTCACGCCGAAGAGCATGTACCCGCAGATGTGGAAGGCATCCGGCCTCAGCTACGCGGAGCTGATCGACGAACTGATCTACCTGGCGCTGCACCGCAAGACCGGGCTGCGGTAAGTGCTACTGGCCCGGGGGCAGATTCTGCAGGTCCGCCTGGCCCACGCAGTTCCGCGAAGCCGGCACTTTCGCAGCGGCGGCGGCGAGCTCTGCAGTCACGGTGGCGGAGCTGATCTTGTCCGGGTCCAGCAGGATCTCCGTCGCCGGTTCGCGCCCGAAGGTGGTCAGTGTCCACACCGGGTCGCCTTCCTTGATGACCCAGTCGACGCCGTTCACGCTGACGCAGCGGTCCGTCGTCGGGCCCGGAACATTGACCCCGCAGCGCAGAATCACCAGGGACGGGTCACCCCAGGCCGCCGTGGCCTGGCTATTGGTCTTCCGCAGCTTGGCCTCGCCGATCGTATCTGGCAATGCCACCATCATCGGGGCGCAGGCGGCGTTCGCGGCGTCCTTGGCGGGTGCGACATCGACAGCCGGAGAGCAGGCGCTCAGCACGATCCCGGCGGCAGCAGCCGCTGCCAGCATGCGGAGCGGACGTGCGGGAGCCAGGAAACGGAACTGATGCATTGATAAAGCCTATCCCGGACCGCCGGGCGGTCCTGCATGGCGGGGCGCTCAGGGGTCCGCAAAGTGAACCACAGATGAACGGCCCGATTCGGCATTCGAGTAGACTGGGAAAATCGTGCACCTCTGGGGCGCTGCCGACAATGACGTCCGTTATGGCCAGGAACACGCAAAATTGTTTAGCTCACGCAGCTGGGGGAGGGACGGCCATGACGTCGCGCAGCATGAAACTTAGAATCACACGCAATGGACTGACAGCACTGCTGGTGGCCCTCGCCCTGTCGGCAGCGGTCCCTGCCGCGCAGGCTGAAGACGAGCCCACTACCGGCCCGGTGCCGGGAATAGTCCTTCCCACTGTGGCGCCTTCGACCCCGCCGACAGCGGAGCCTGAACCGTCGGTGGGCCCCTCGGAGACGGCAGCCCCGGTGCAGCCCTCTGACCCTGTGGCAGGGCAGCCACCGGCAGTCCCCGAACCGCCGGCGGCGCAGACGCCCCCGCCGGCTCCGGCCCCCAGCGCACTGGTCGCTCCGCGGGACGTGCCCCGGACAACCCGGGCACCCGCACCCGAGACCGCAGCAGCCGAAGAAGCCCCAGCTGAAGCGACGGAGACGCCGTCGCCCACTCCCGAACCCCGCCAGTCGACGGCACCCGCCGTCGCCGCCCCGCAGGCTGAGCCTCCAGCCGTCATGCAGGCACAGATCCAGGCCGCCGTCACCATCGCCACCGGCAGCCCTCTGGCGGTCCAGGTGATCACAGTGCTGGTTCTGCTCGCCGCTGGGTTCGCGTACAACAGATTCCTCGGTGGGAAGAGCGCCAGCTTCGCCCCCAAGGCCGGAGAGTAAGCACCCGCATGCGAAAACACGCCCGGCTCAACTCTGTGCGCCCGGACCCTGGGACCTCCCCGGTGCGCATCACGCTTCTCACGCACTCATACTGGCCCGAGCACAGTCCGCCCCAGCGCCGGTGGACAGCCATGATCAAGGAATTCTCCCGCTCAGGCTGGGACGTCGACGTTGTCGCGCCCGTGGCGCACTATCCCTTCGGCCGGCGCGCGCTGTCCCGGCGGTTGGCAGGCAGGCCCTTCGGGCTGCAGGACGGACAATTCACCGAGAAGATCCTCCGTGTGCCGTATCTGCGCCACGGCAACTCCCGCGCCGCCCGCCTGGTGGACCAGTGCTTTTCGGCAGCGCTCTCTGTGCCCGCCGGGCTCCTCCTCCGGAAGCCCGACGTCGTCATTGTCACCGCGCCGGCATTGCCGTCCCTGCTGGCCGGATACGTTCTCGCGAAGCTGCGTGGAGTACCGCTGATTGTCGAAATGAGGGATGCGTGGCCCGACCTTGCCCGCGATGCCCGCGTCGTCCAGGGCAGCGTCAAGAGCATCGTGGAGCACTTCGTTGATTTCGTCCAGCACCGGGCAGACCTGGTGGTCACGGTGACCGAGGGCTTCGCGGAAACCCTTCGTTCCCGTGGGGTCCGCCGGGTGGCGACCATCAGCAACGGCCTGCATCTGGACGCCATCCCGGTCCTCGATGCACCGGAGCTCGAGCGTCCCATTTTTGAGGCCCTGTACCTCGGGAACCATGGCGAGAGCCAGCGGCTGGAGGTGGCGATCCGGGCCAGTGCCTTGGTTGGCGACTCCATGCACCTGCACATGGTGGGGCACGGGACCCGGCGCCGGGCCCTCGAGAAGCTCGCCCGGGAGCTGAAAGCGCCTGTGACTTTTCACGCCCCGCTTCACGGCGACGCCATGATGCAGCGCTACGCGTCAGCGGACACGTGCCTTGTTTCCCTCCGCGACGACTGGAAATCATTCGAAACCACCGTTCCGTCCAAAACCTATGAGGTCCTGGCCGTTGGCCGCCACGTGACAGCCATCGTGCGCGGCGAGGCGGCGCGTGTCATCGCCGACGCCGAAGCCGGCGATATAGTCGCCAGCGACCCGGAGGCACTGGCGGCCCTGTGGCGTGAGCTGGCCGCCGATCGGGGACGACTCGTCCGTAACGGCGACAGCCGGCAGTGGGTCAAAACCCATGCCGAATATGGGCTTCTGGCCAGCCGATACGTGGATATCATCGCTGAGCTCCTGGGCACGGTAACCGTAGATACCCGATGATCCAGGCCCTGAGAAACATACGGCTCGCCGCACACACGGCAGGACAACACCTCACGGACGATCCGATGCTGCTTTTCCTGCAAGTATCGAGGCGCGTCCCGGCCTCGGTGGTCCGTCCGCTGGTCCGACTCACCTGCGCAGCGGCACCCAGGAGTTCCGTTGCCGTACCCGTGTTGCTCGCATCCCTCACGCGCGGCGACACCGACGACGTCTTACGACGCCTGCGGATCGCCGCGGACAGCAACGTTTCCGGCGAAAGGGCCAGGAAGCTGGCCGACATCGCGCTTGTCGCAAATCAGCCTGAACTCTCAGATCTCCTGCTTGCCGGTGCAGGAAATGCGTCCGGCCTCAAGGCTGCACGGGCACGCAGGCTCTGGCATGCCGGGGACCTCACCGGCGCCGTCGCCGTCCTTGCGGGGTCCAACCGCGCCGGGCGTCAGCAGCAGGCACGGCTTGCCGGCGAGGCAGCCGTCTACACCGGAGCCGGACCCTCATTGAGCCGGCAGGCGTTCACCCCGGTACCCGGCCGGGTGCTGCATTTGCTGACCAATTCCCTGCCCCACACGGCCAGTGGCTACGCCCAGCGGTCACACTCGGTCATGGCGGCCCAACAGGAGGCGGGCTGGGACGTGCTGGCCGTCACCCGGCTGGCCTACCCCGTGCAGGTGGGAAAGCTCCTGGCCCAGACCAGGGACGTGGTGGACGGCGTCGAGTACCGACGTCTGCTCCCCTCGCGGCTGGCGCCGACCATGGACGCGCGCCTGCAGCAGCAGGCCGAGGAACTGCTGAAGGTGGCGCTGGAGTTCAGGCCCGGCATCCTCCACACGACAACGCATTTCGTTAATGGAGTGGTGGTCCGGGCGGTGGCGGAGGCCCTGGGGATTCCCTGGGTCTACGAGGTCCGCGGGCAGCTGGCGGACACGTGGGCAGCCACGCACGGATCCCACGCCCGGGACAGCGAAAAGTACCGGCTGTTCCGGGAACGGGAAAGAGCCGTCATGCGCGACGCCGATCTCGTAGTGACGCTGGGCCATGCCATGAAGGCCAATATCGTCGCGGCGGGAATCCCCGAGGAGAAGATCCTCATCGCCCCGAACGCGGTGGGCGGGACCTTCCTCGAGACTCCGCTGGATCCAGCCGGCGCACGCCGCAAGCTGGGACTGCCGGAGGACGGACTCTACATCGGCACGGTCAGCAGTCTTGTGGCCTATGAAGGCCTGGATGACCTCGTGAGGGCCTTCGCGCTCCTTGCGCCGGAATACCCACAGCTACGCCTCCTGATCGTCGGCGACGGCGTCTCCGGGCCCGCCCTGGAGGAACAGATCAGTGCCCTGGGGCTGTCCGACCGGGCAGTATTTACGGGGCGGGTGCCACGGGACCTGGCCCCGCTGTACCACCAGGCGCTCGACGTCTTCGTGGTCCCGCGCAAGGATTTGGACGTGACCCGGGCAGTGACTCCGCTCAAGCCGGTCGAGGCCCTGGCGAGTGCCCGGCCGGTGGTCGGGAGCGACCTGCCCGCCCTTCGGGAGATAATAGACGACGGCGGTACCGGGATACTTGCCCCCGCCGAAGACCCCCGTGAGCTTGCCCAGGCGATATCCACACTGCTCTCCGACGCCAGCTACAGGGCGGCGTTGGGGCAGGCTGGCCGTGCAGCGGTGCTGGCCGGGAGGACCTGGGCGGCCAACGCCAAGGTCCTGACCAGCCGCTACGCTGGGCTGCACCATGACCATGAGGAGAACGAACAGTGTCCGCAGATAGTGCAATAGCCCCGGAGCCGGTGGCCGTTCAGCCGCTCTCCGTGGACATGCGGCGGCTGACCCGAGTCGGTTCGCGTCCATCATTCCTGGATTACCTCGTCCGGCTCTGGGACTTCCGGCAGTTCATGTTCTACGACGCCCGTGCCCGCATTCAAAGCGGAACGCGCCGGGACCGCCTGGGCAGCGCCTGGCTGCTGCTGAACCCCGTCTTCAACGGCCTGACCTACTTCCTGATCTTCGGGCTGCTGCTGAACACCAGCCGTGGCATCGAGAACTTCGTGGGTTACCTTGTGGTGGGCATCTTCGTGTTCCAGTACAGCTCCGGTGCCATTACATCCGGCGCGCGCTCGATCCGGAACAACAAATCCGTGGTCCAGGCCTTTAACTTTCCGCGGGCGGCACTTCCCATCGGCGCCAACGTGCGGGAGCTCCTCAGGGCGGTTCCACTCATCCTCGCCATGCTGCTGATTGTGGTAGTGCTGCCACCCGGGGAGGAAATCACCTGGCTCTGGATTCTCGTGCTACCGGCCATCATGTTGCAGGCCCTCTTCAACCTGGGGGTGGGACTCATCCTGGCCCGCATCATCTCCCGGGTCCACGACGTCACGCACCTGCTGCCTTTCGCGCTCCGGGCGTGGATGTACGGTTCCGCCATCTTCTTTTCCTATGAGCGGTTTGTCACACATCCCCAAATCCTGGCCGTGATCAAGCTCAATCCCTTGTTCAATGTCATCGACATCGTCCGGGACTGTGTTCTCTACGCCAGGGTTCCACAGTGGCAGTCGTGGGCAGTTCTCGCTGTCTGGGCCCTCGGCGCGCTGGGCGTGGGCCTGGTTTATTTCTGGAAGGGGGAGGAATCCTATGGACGCGGATGATCAGGCGATCTACATTGAGGGACACCCCTGTGTGGTGGTGGACAGCGTGGAAATGCGGTACCGAGTGGCCTCCAGTGCGGCTTCCGGCGCTGACACCGAAGAGGCCGCACCGCGCCTCTTCCGCCGCGCCGTCCGCAAATCCAACTTGGTGACCGTGCATGCCCTGAACAGGCTGTCGCTCGTTGTTGAACGCGGCGAGTCGGTGGGGATCATCGGCCGGAACGGCTCGGGCAAGAGCACGCTGATGAAGATCATCAGCGGGCAGTCCAAGCCGTCCAAGGGTGCCGTGTACGCTTCCAGCACCCCCATCATGCTCGGCGTGAATGCGGCCCTCGTGCAGGACCTTTCCGGCGACCAGAATGTGATCCTCGGGTGTCTCGCCATGGGCATGAGCCGGGCGGAGGTGGACGAGAAGTTCCAGAGCATCGTGGAACTGTCCGGACTCGAGAAGTCCATCCACCTGCCAATGAAGTCTTACTCCTCAGGCATGGCATCCCGCCTCCGTTTTGCGATCGCAGCGAGCGTGGACCCGGAGATCCTTCTGGTGGATGAGGCCCTCAACACCGGTGATGCCCAGTTTGCGGACCGCAGCAAGCTGCGGATGGATGAGCTCCGCGAACAAGCGGGCTGTGTGTTCCTGGTCAGCCACAGCCTGGACACCATCAAGGACATGTGCACCCGGGTGATCTGGCTGGACAAGGGCGACCTGATTATGGACGGTGAACCAGAGGTAGCCATCAAGTCGTACCAGGAGTTCACCCGTCACCTTTCCAAGGGCAACAATATTTCGGCTACCAGGATCCTCGACGACGCCAAAGCGAACCTCGTGGCCACCGAGGTCCGCGGTCGATCCTCACGCCGGAGCCGAGGCTGATGGCGGGTCTGCGGGAGATCCGGGCAGGACTGTGGCACCTGCGTAGGGGCGGTCCGGCGCAGTTCAAGTCATGGCGGTCCCGTCAGCAGATCGAGCAGGGCTTCGCCGCGCCGCGTAACGTGCAGGGCGTAGAAGCGGCCTGGACCGGACGGGGGCGCAAAAGACGGCTCTCGCTGATGCCGGCGATCCTTCCACAACAACGGCCAACGCGTCCGGACGTCCGCGCCGCCGTAATCCTGGACGACTTTTCCGCGCTGGCCTTCGGCTACGAGTGGACCACCAGCGGTGTGCACCCGCACACCTGGCGCAGCGACCTGGCATCAGGGGCAGTCGACCTCCTGTTTGTCGAGTCGGCCTGGGCGGGAAACGGCGGACTGTGGCGCGGCAAGCTGACCGGCCCTAACGGACCCAGCGACGAGTTCCGCGAGCTGGTCCAGTGGTGCCGCGAACAAGGGATCCCCACGGTTTTCTGGAACAAGGAAGACCCGCCGCATTACCAGGACTTCCTTCCGGCTGCCCGGCTGTTTGACCACGTCTTCACGTCTGATTCCGGCCGCATTGAGCAGTACACCGTGGATCTGGGACATGATCGCGTCGCCGTGCTTCCGTTCGCTGCCCAGCCTGCGATTCACAATCCCGTGCGGCCCGGACATGGCCGCCACAAGCGGGATGTTGCCTTTGCGGGAATGTATTTTGCCCATAAGTATCCCGAACGCCGGGCGCAGATGGACCTTCTCCTGGGCGGTGCTCTGGAAGCGTCCGCCCGGATGGGGACTGGACTGGAAATATTCTCGCGCCAGCTTGGCGGCAACGCCGAGTACCAGTTCCCAATGCCGCTGGACTCGCGCGTGGTCGGTTCGCTGACTTATGCCCAGACCCTGTCCGCCTACAAGGCGTACAAGGTCTTCCTCAACGTCAATTCCGTCGTTGACTCGCCCAGCATGTGTGCCCGGCGCATCTTCGAAATCTCGGCGTCCGGAACGCCGGTGATCACCGCTCCTAGCCAAGCCATGGGACAGTTCTTCACCGCCGCCGCCGTTCCCGTGGCCGCCACCCGTAAAGACGCGGAGCACCTCACCCGGGCGCTGGTTTCCAATCCGGAGCTGAACGACCGGACCGCCCATCTGGCCCAGCGGACGATCTGGGCGCACCACACCTACTCTCACCGGGCAACCACGGTGCTCCAGCACGCCGTGCCGGGAATCACAGCGACCGTGGCACAGCCCACCCTGTCCGTACTGTTGCCCACCATCCGACCACAGAACCTCGCACATGTTTTCCAGACCCTGGCAGGACAGCTCGGCGTGGAGCCGGAGCTGGTGCTGCTCACGCACGGATTCCAGCTCTCCGCCGAACGCTTGGCGGAGCTGTCCGCTACGTCCGGGGTACACAATGTCGTGCTTCTCGAAGCACCCCGGGACGTATCGCTGGGGGAGTGCCTGAACCGGTGCGTCGCCGCGGCCAGCGGGCAGGTCCTGACGAAGATGGACGACGACGACCACTACGGCCCGCAATACCTGAGTGACCAGCTTCATGCCTTGTCCTACTCGGGTGCTGACGTAGTAGGAAAACAGGCGCATTACATGCACCTTGAGACGTCCAACGCCGCCATCCTGCGGTTTGCTGCCCGGGAACACCGGTTCACCGACTTCGTCATGGGGCCAACCATCATGGCCCAGAGGGACGTCTTCACCGACCACCCCTTCCTGCCCGTCAGCATCGGCGAGGACACCGGATTTCTCCGCGCCGCCCATGCCGCCGGTAGGATCATTTACTCGGCCGACCGCTTCAACTACTTCCAGGTCCGCACCGGTGAGGGACACACCTGGCAGGTGGAGGACGCAGAACTGCTCGCGTCTGGTGACTTGAAATTCTATGGAAAGTTAAATGAACATGTTGACATCTAAGGCTGCCGAGACCGAGGCTCCCATCAGGACGGTCGCCGTCGTCGGACTCGGCTACATTGGGCTACCTACGGCCGCCATCCTGGCCACCAACGGTCTCGAGGTAATCGGCGTCGACGTCAATCCGAGCACTGTGACCGCCATCAACATGGGCGACGTGCCCTTCGTGGAGCCTGACTTGGGCGTCCACGTCGCGGGCGCGGTCAGTCAGGGCCGGCTCCGGGCTCAGCTCGAAACCCCGGCTGCGGATGCCTATATTGTGGCGGTGCCGACCCCGTTCAAGGCAGATAAGTCGGCCGACATGTCCTACATTGCCGCTGCGGCCCGCGCCATCGCTCCGATGCTCAGCGGCGGTGAACTGGTGATCCTCGAATCCACGTCGCCTCCCGGCAGCACGCGCCAGCTCGCCGAGCTGATCCTTGGACTGCGCCCGGACCTCAGTCTGGACGGCCACGACGGCAAACCGAAACTGCTGGTGGCGCACTGCCCCGAAAGGGTGCTGCCGGGCCGGATCATGATCGAGTTGGTGACCAACGACCGGGTGGTGGGCGGGCTTACCTCTGAGGCTGCAGAGGCCGCCGCCGCGCTGTACTCGGTGTTCTGCCAGGGCGAAATCCATCTCACGGACGCCGCCACGGCCGAGATGTCCAAGCTTGTCGAGAACGCCTACCGCGACGTCAACATCGCGTTTGCGAACGAGCTGTCTGTCATCAGCGCCAACCTCGACATCGATGTATGGGAACTCATTCGTCTGGCCAATCATCATCCCCGCGTCAACATCCTCCAGCCGGGTCCCGGGGTCGGCGGACACTGCATCGCCGTGGACCCCTGGTTCATCGTGGCTGCCGATCCTGAGAATTCGGCCCTGATCCGGACCGCCCGCGAAGTCAATGACGGCAAGCCCGGCTACATTGTGGAACAGGTCCGGAAGGCCGTCCGCGACGTTAGCCGTCCGATTATTGCCTGCCTGGGATTGGCCTTCAAAGCAAACATCGACGACGTCCGGGAGTCTCCGGCCGTGGAGATCGTCCGACGTGTGGCTGAGCAGCACCCGGATGCCGAGATTCTCGTCGCGGCACCGCACAAGGATCATCTGCCGCAGGAGCTTGCCGTGATGGCGAACATCCTTCTTGTCGAAACGGACAAGGCGATCGAGGCTGCCCAGGTGGTGGTGCTTCTGGTCGATCACGACAAATTCCGTGAGATTGATCGGGCTAGTCTCAGCGGCAAAAGAATTATTGATACCCGCGGCTTCTGGCGCGACAGCGAGTAGGAGAGACCGATGACAGACACGACAGCCAACCCAGCACCTGCCGCCGAGAACCAGGATGTCCTTCGGAAGATTTGGCGAACGCTTCCGCTCACGTGGCGCCGAAGCATCCGGACTTCTGTACATCCGGCGCTTCTGGAGACTGTATTTCGCTCGACCCCTTCCTTGCACAGCGCAGTGGACTACGGTCTGCTGACCGTTGTGGTTCCGGTTTACAACGTCGAGGCGTATCTCGATGAGTGCCTGCAGAGCATTATCCGCCAGACCTACGAGCGCCTGGAGGTCCTTATTGTTGACGACGGGTCCTCTGACGATTCCGTGCGGATTGCGCGTGGATTCTCCCGAGCAGATCGACGCGTACGGATTATTCAGCAAACTAACGCCGGTCTAGGAGCTGCCAGAAACACCGGAATCAGAGAAGCCCGCGGTGAATTCATCACCTTCGCCGATTCTGACGACATCGTGCCCCTGCGGGCCTACGAGGGCATGATGAGGTCACTCCATCGCTCCGGATCTGACTTCGCAGTCGGATCGCTGACCCGTCTGACCGGGAAGCAGCGCGCTGTACCCCTGTGGGCAGCGGAGGTGCACAAATCCGATCGTATCGGCGTAACACTGGGTGAGTTCCCGGAGATCCTCCAGGATGTTTTCGCCTGGAACAAGGTTTTCCGACGAAGCTTCTGGGATGAGAACGTTAGGTCGTTCCCTGAAGGGGTCCTCTACGAGGACCAGGAAGCAACTGCGCGGGCGTACGCCCGTTCCTCCGGCTTCGATGTGTTATCCGAAGTCGTATACGACTGGCGAATCCGGCAGGACCGCTCCTCGATCACCCAGCAGAAGGACAACATAGTTGATCTTGCAGATCGACTCTTGGTGGCCTCAAGGCTGCTCGAATTCATGTCCGGGGAAACCTCAGATGCTGTCTTCGATTCGTGGCTGGCCAAAGTCCTCGGACCGGATCTCGGACTCTACTACGCTCAGGTCCCACGGGTCGGCGATGAGTACTGGAGCGTTCTCCAGGAGTCGGGATCGAAGTTGGCATCCCATGCGCGCCCAACAGTGTGGTCGCAGATGAGTGTCCACCACCGCATACTCGTGGACCTTCTGGTCCGCGGCAACCGCGCTGACTTTGAGCGCGTGGTCATGAGCAACACCGAAACCGGGACCAGTTTTCCACTGCTCCCTGATGAAGGGGCCTGGCACGCGGTGCCCGGCTACCTCGAGGAACTCGAGTCACAGATCGACCCCGCGCTGCTCCTGGTCGAGCCAGAAATGATGAAAGTCCAAGCGGGGCTGAGCCAGGTCGGTCTTTCTGGTCCGACCACCCTGACCATTGTGGGACATGCTTATCTGCCGGGCGTCCGCGCCGCGGACAAGGCGTCCTCAGTCCGATGCGAACTGGTAGAAGCACAGTCGGGAGTGGTCCTTCCAGCGCAGGTCGAATCACTGACCGATTCTCGGATTGATATTGGCGCCAATGATGCCTGGACAAGTTACGAGGAATCGGGATTCCGCGCGAACATTGATCTGGCGACGCTCCGAGAAGCGACTCCGGATGAGGTTCAGCAGCCCGAGTGGTTCGTTCGCGTGTCGCTCCAGTTGGGAGACACCCTTCTGCAGGCACGCCTTGGCTCGCGTCAAACCTCCGGCGCAGGGGCCACGTTCCCGTTGCTCCCAGTTCAAGGTGATCGTCGCTTCGTGTGCCGTTTCTCAGCTGAGTTCGGCTTTTCCTTGCTCACGGTATCGCATCGGCGCTTTGCCGAGAGGGTGGCTCTTACAGGACGCACGCTGACAATTACCCCACGAATGGCCCCGGGCGAGCGGGTCACGCAACTCGTCGTGGAGTGTCCCGGGTTGAGGCTATATACCAGTGCCCGGCCGGTGGCCGATGGCGAGAATTCAGTCTTCAATGTTTCCATTCCCGACCTCCCAGCGAGAGCCGGTCGAACCAAGCAGCACATCTGGAAGATTCGGGCGGAAACCCAGGACGGGAAGCTCCATAACCTTGCGTGGGGCGGCACCGACGCTCCTCTTCTTGATCTATCCAACGACGGGGAGGCGCTGCGCCTCCGCACAACCGGATACGGCTATTTGGAGTTACACGAACGTCGTTGGCAGGTGGTTGCTGAACGTTTCACTGTCTCGGACGACGAACGATCTCTTGTTGTCTTGGGGAAGGCCAGTTATGCCGACGGTGACGGTGGCCGCATTGCGCTGCCCATGCTCGTTCTTGCAAATGGCCGAAGTGTCATTCAGCCTTCCAGCACGCAGTGGCTCCACGACGGCAACGGATTTAAGGTCGTGTTCCCCATCAAGCAGCAAAAGTGGGGGAGCGCTGTCGAGGCACCCGAGTCTGGTACCTACACACTCCGATGCCTGACTGCCAACGATGGTTCGACTAACGGGGCCTACTGGGTACCTGTTTCCAGGGTCATGGAGTCAGAGCTGCCCCACGAGTTCACGTTGTCCTCCACCAACATTAGGGTTACTCGGACAGCTCAGGCGGCTGCGTTGGCGTTGCAGTTCGGCCCCCCTTTGCTCGCCGACGAGCGCGGCAAACTGATGCAGAGTCGGCTCCAGCGCAATATTCCAGATCTCATTAAACATCCAGTAGAGACTGGCACGGTACTTTTTGAGGCCTTCAACGGCAAAACCATCGGAGACAGTGGCCTCGGGCTCTTCAACGAGATGATGCGCAGAGGCGACCACCGCCTCAAGTACTGGACGGTCCGGGATCTTTCGCAAGCTGTTCCTGAGGGAGCCCGAGCCGTCGTCATGTTTTCCCGTGAATGGTACCGTCTGCTTCACACAGCTGAATTCGTGGTGAACAACAATAACTTCCCTTACTACTACAGGAAGAACCCGGGCCAGAAGTACATCCAAACTTGGCACGGAACGCCCTTGAAACGGATTGGCAACGATGTAGCCTCATCGCAGTTGTCCCTCCCCTACATCAAACTCATGAAGAAGGAGGCTCAAAGCTGGGACTACCTGCTGGCACAAAATCCCTTTGCTGAGGAGGTGTTGCCCAGAGCTTTCGGCTTCGACGGCATGACACTCGGCTTGGGATACCCACGTAATGACGCCCTGGTGGGTGAATCGGCGAAGCTACGTCGCACGGAGGTCCGAAAAGCACTGGGACTCCGGGAAGATCAAAAAGCCATACTTTACGCGCCGACCTGGCGAGACAACGTCCGCACGTCCGACAATCAGTACGATCTTGTTAACTACTTGGACGTGGAAAAAGCGGGTGAGATATTGGGTGATGGTCATGCCTTTATGCTCCGTGGCCATCACAACGTCTCCGGACAGAGATACACGACTGGACTCAACAAGACCATTGACGTCACTGCTTACCCGGATGTTAACGACCTCTATTTAGCCGCAGACATTCTCGTTACCGACTATTCATCCGTTATGTTTGATTTCTGCGTCACTGGAAAAGCGATATATTTCTTGACCCCGGATCTTGAGGAATATCGCGATAAAGTACGGGGCTTCTACTTTGACTTCGAGGGGTCGGCCCCTGGTCCGCTGGCCAGGACGACGGAAGAGCTCGCAGAGTCGATATCGAAGAAGACAGCAGAAGTCCATTTCGCTGGACGCTACAAAGCGTTCAGAGATAGGTTCTCGCTGTTAGACGATGGGCGAGCTTCGGAGCGCGTATACGATGCCATTTGGACAAAATACTGAGCGTTGCCCTGGACCCGGTATTTGATGCCTGCTATCACTTTGGACATCGACTGGAATGGCATATTCAGTTACCGCATTGTCTTTTGAAGAAATTATTTTTGACTTTAAGTGTAAATAGAGAGTGAAGCAAGTTAATGTCCAAATTTGTTCTAATGGATTTCATGGATATTCTTCGAGCGGGGATGGGAATTGCTAGTGAGCGACGATCTAGTATCCTCGCCTCTCCGGATGATCCGGTGACATATCTGACTCTCGATTATCAGCGAAATCATAAAGACAAAGTCAATGAGCTTTACAAAGCTGGGCGAATAACCACAGATGTTCGTGTCCTCAACTTCCATGATTTCTACTTTGAACAAGGCGTCGACTCGAGAGATGAAGCCGACATCAACGAGTGCATGCTGGATGAGCCGGGTATTTTTTCATACCCTGCGGCCAGGGACGGCTACCAAGCATTTCGTTGTTTCGACCGTGACGGCGATTATCTGAAATACAAATGCTTTGATTTAGACGGCAATCTCATATTCGTTGACTATCGCACGGCTAGTCAACGCCGTAGTCACAAGGTTGAATTTTCCTCTGACGGCCGCCGACTGCGTGAGCTGCGCTACGACCTGTTGAGTGGTCGACTAGTTGTGGAGAAGTTCTTCGACCGAGGAGGCTCCTGCTACATGACCTCGATGGTGGATGAGAGCGGGCGTCGCACACTGACAACCCTGCATGGTCGGAGTTCCGAGTCATTTAGTTCCCGAGACGACGCCCACCTCTTTTGGTTGGATTCCCAACTTGGTGCACAGCGCGACTCTGTTGTGTTCCTCGACTACCTTGGGCTTCTTCCAATCTTTAGGAGGTTAGCCCAAGGTCCGGCGAAGGTCCTTGTTCTACACAGCAGTCATACGGAGGATCCTTACTCAGAGAATCCTCGCGTCAGGGCGGTCTACCAAGAAATTTTTGAAAATAGGGCTGAATTTGATGCAATCGTATTCCTCACTGATGAACAGCGCCGAGATGTAGAGCGAATCTATGGCCAGGGAGCCAATTTTTTTGTTATCCCTCACGCAGTAAATTCTGCCGACCAGTCCGTAGAAGAGCACGCACCATTCAGTCGATCGGCGATAACGCTGGCCCGCCTCTCTCCTGAAAAGAATTTGAAGGATGCAATATCGGCATTCAAAATAGTCGTCCATCGTTTTCCGGATGCAATATATGAGATCTTCGGCTACGGACCGCAGCGAGAGGAACTTCTGGGATATATCCGCGAAGTAGGTCTTGAAAGCAATGTTTTCATTCGTGATTTTTCAAGCAATCCGGCATCCGAGTTTCGTCGTCACAGCGTATCGATATTAACGTCAAACTATGAAGCATTTGCTCTGGTGGTTGCAGAAAGCCTTGAGTGTGGGACCCCGGTGATATCGTATAGAACCAAATATGGCCCTGAAACACTGATACGTGACGGAGTAGACGGTTTCCTCGTTCCGTTCGGCGATAGGGAGATGCTGGCTGATCGCCTGATACTGCTGTTTGGCAACGAATCGCTATTCAACGATTTGTCGTTTCATGCCAAGGAGGTGGTCCAGCGCTTCGGCGTCTCAAACTTCAGAACTGCTTGGAACGGACTTTTAGCGAAAGTCGGCCAGAAGAATTCCGACTTGGATTGGTCGGGGCTACGGTAGAGACGCAGCCCGCCAACTGCAACGCAGGTACGTTTATGTCGGTTCCCGGGTCCGGTCCCCGCGCCGGCGGAAGCGTCGCTGATCCGGGGTGCGCGCATGGCCCCTTTGTAGTGCTCGGTCTGCGAGAGTGTCCAGCTCATGACACCGCAGCCAGCAGCCCTGCCGGCTGCTGGCTGAGGTCGATGCCGAAGATCTCGTCCTAGGGGGGTGGTCGCGGATCTGCAGGGCTTCCTCGAACGGTGCACTTGCTGGGTCCGGACGTCCCGGCGCGTCACTGCCGCCCTGGCCGCTGGGGCTGGTCGTTCACCACCAGGTGCCTGGACCAGATCTGGACCTGGTTGGCGATGAGCACCCCGTCGTGGGTGCCCGTGACGCATGAAGCGTTGTCGGAAGAAGCGGTTCATCCGCTCGACCACGCCTTGGACTCCGGATACCTGGGCGGGAGCTAATCTCCAGCCCCAGGGAGCCCGCGAACGCGGCCACCGTCTTCGTCGGTCGGCGCCGGCCGATGCCGGCTTCATTCTCCCAGTTCAGTGGCATGCCTGAGGTGGGTGGTCGTCGTTTACGGTGGCCTTGGGAGGGGCCGGTGTGGTTCCGGTTTTCGGCTGGGCGTCATGGCTCGTGAAAGAGATCGTCGCCCCCGGCCTGTCTTCCAAGCAGACCCGATTGAGGGAATTGGTGGGCGGAGGAAAACGGTGCGTAGCACCGGGGTTTCGTCCGGGCGGGCACCGGATTGCTGACAAGCGCGGGAACTGTATCCGACGCTTCCTCAGCGGTTGCGGGCGTGTGAAGGGGGTCGCCGCGGGCGCTCGAATTAGCGCATGACGGTTCTCTCAAGGGTGGGAAGCCCGGTCTGGTGACTCGGCTGGTGGACCGGCAACGACGGGTTGTCCCATCGCACGTATTCGATGCGAGGAGGAGAACCATCATGCAGAATCAGGATAAACCCGCGGGGATCGTGCGGGCAGTGGCAGGTATCGACGCGGTCATCACGGCACGGCACCATATCGCGGTGCGGGAGTTTTTCGACGACGGAACAGAACACCTGAGCCGTTTCACGGTCGACCCGACACTGGCCCTCGCGGTCGAACGGGCCGGCGGCCAGATGGAAATGATCGGCGCCCGCCACTCCTCACGGCTGCGCGGAGCCATCATGGGCAAGAACAAATCCGACGTCATCGACTCCGGGGTCCTCACGCACGTCGGGGAGATCTTCGATCCGCCACCCCTGGTCCTGGCATCCCCGGGACAGTTGGCGCTGCGGCGGGCCGTGGTCCGCCGGGTCGGCGCCGTCATTGACGACAACCGGTACTGGCGGCGGCTGTTGTCGGCTCTTCAAGGTTCCCGGGGAATGGTCTGCTGAGATGATTGCTCATGCTGCCACCCGAACGGAACTTCTCAACAGAATACGCGGTTGTTAACGCCAACCGAATATAGGGCCACCGACCATTATGGGTACCTCAAGTCCGGAATTCCTCCAGATTGGGGCTAGAAGGGTTTTAGACCAAACTAGCGTTGGCCCGGACGAGGTCATCCGGGAAATCAACCTCTACGGCATAGAAATCGCTGATGTCGACCGGGGTCCACTTGACGTCGTCCTGCTTGATGGTCAGTTCGATGGCCTTCTCGAAGTAGTCCTGGTCGTCGACTTCAATCAGTCGATTAAGGAGCTTCTCCTTGTCTTTGGAGCCGACAAAGTTGATGCCGACAGCCTCACCTTGGGCTACGTCGGCGGGAACAATCTTGGACAGCTCCAGGATCTTGCCGTCTGCATCCGTGGTGTACTTGACTTCCTCGTCCGAAACCGAGGAAATGTCGACGGTGATGAAGGACTCGTCGCGCTGGATGTAGGGCATCAGCATCCCGAGAATTTCCGGATCGAAGACGACGTCGCCGTTCATCCACAACACGCCGCCCTTGGCGGAGTTCCGGACTGCCTTCAAGAGGCTCTTTGAGGTGTTCGTCTGGTCAAAGATCTCGTTGTACACAAAAGATGCGTTGGGTACGTGTTCGAGGATCATCTCCAGCTTGAAACCGACAGCAATGGTGAGCCGCAGCTTGTTGCCAAACTTGTTCTGCAGGTTCTGGACCTGCTGGTGCATGATGGTCCTGCCATCACTGAGCTCCGTCATGGGTTTGGGGTGCGGGCGCGCCAAGCGGGTGCCCATTCCGGCAGCCAGAATTACGGCTTGAATTTCCATTAGTTTCCTCTTCAACGAGTGTGCCTTGGGGCGGGGAGCGGCGAGCCGTAGCCATCACTCGATCAGGCGTCTCGGTACGGCAAAGCGGGCCAAGGTGAGCCTCCCCCGCAACCAAGCATACCGGCTTGCCCTGCTGACCCAAGAAAGTCAGCAACCTTAGGTTAACCCTGCGTTAACTTCCCGCGGGGGCTGCCGGTGATGCCGGTGCGTTGCTGCTCGACCCGCCGGTGAAATCGCCGATGCGGGATCCGACGCCGAGCAGTTCCGCGATGGCCGCTACGGTTCGGCCGGCAGCCTCGCCGTCCCCGTAGGGGTTGACGGCGTTCGCCATGGCCGCGAAGTGCCCGGGGTCCCTGAGTAGGCGTGTTACCTCGGTAAAAATCCGTGCCTCATCCGTGCCGATGAGGGCCACGGTCCCCGCCTTCACGGCTTCCGGCCTTTCGGTGTTTTCCCGCATCACCAGCACGGGCTTGCCGAGGCTGGGAGCTTCCTCCTGGACGCCTCCCGAATCTGTGACAACAAAGTGAGCCATGGACAGCAGCCGCGTGAACTCGCCATAGGGGAGAGGCTCGGTGACTATGACGTTGGCTATCCCTTCGAGTAGCGGCAGCAACGCCTCACGCACCACGGGATTCCTGTGGACCGGCAGCACTATCACCAGTTCGCGCTCGGCGTCGGCGATCCGGGCCAGGGCCCGTGCCACGCCGCGCATCGCATCTCCCTGGTTCTCTCGGCGGTGGGTTGTGACCAGAAGGATTTTCCTGCCGCTGGTGGCCAGGTCCTCGAGCTGCGGGTCAGTGAAGGCAACGTACTTGCCTACGGTGGCGAGGAGGGCGTCAATGACGGAATTGCCCGTAACGACGACGTCTTCCGGACTAATTCCCTCCGCCACCAGGTTGGCTTTGCTGACGCTCGTCGGCGCCAGATGGAGGCTGGCGATCTGGCTTGTCATCTTGCGGTTCGCCTCTTCCGGGAAGGGGGAGCGGAGGTCTCCGCTGCGGAGCCCTGCCTCGACGTGCACCACGGGGATGCCGTGGTAGAAGGCCGCGATGGCGGCGGCGGTGGAGGTCGTGGTGTCCCCTTGGACTACCACGGCGTCCGGCCGTGTGTGCGTGAACAGCTTCTCCAACCCATCGACGGTCCGCGTCAGGATGGCGGACAAGGACTGGCCCTGCTGGAGGATGTTCAGGTCGTGGTCGGGCACGATCCCAAATAGTTCGTTGACCTGGTCCAACATCTCGCGGTGCTGGCCCGTCACAGTCACGATACAGCGAAAATGCGGCGAGCTCTCAAGGGCGTTGATCACGGGTGCCATTTTGATGGCCTCGGGCCTGGTGCCGAAGATTGGCATGATGCTGTGCATGGATGTTCCCCCAGAAGGCGCGGGCGGTGCGGTTTGGCAAGACTAATCGGATGGGGGTTAGCCCAGAAGCAGGAGGGCGATGACCAAGGCGGGCACGCTGACGGAGACGAGAATGACTGTTACCAGCGCCGCCAGGCGCTTGCGGCGGTAGGCCACTTCTTCGTCGCCGGGGTCCAACTCGGCAGCGCGCTTGGCTGAGGCAGCGCTTCGTTGGGCCGAAGGAAAGGGCTGCACGCCCGGAACCAGCAGCGTGTCCGGAATCTCCTCATGGAAGGTGCGCCGCCTCAGGTGGCGGGGGGCCGCAGTAAGGCGGGGAACATCGCAGGCAGGGTCATCCATCAGCTTGTCCTCCTCGTCCTAATACACCGCCAGCAGGCTGACGGGCTCAACCTGGCTGTCTACAATTCTTACATTCCTGTCCGCTGATCCGTGCATTCCGGCCGCAGCGACGCATCGATCAGGCCCCCGGTTTCAATGACAAACCGCCGCAGCCATTGCCCCGGGCCCAGCGCCGGATGGGAGGCCACCATCTGCACGTCAGCCGTCGTGCACTGTTCAATCAGCCGTCCAGCCCGGGTGACGTGGTAGCTGGACGTCACCACGGTGACTGACTTCCAGCCGTTGGCGTGAGCAAGGTCCGCGATGATGTCCGCCTCACTCCGGGTATCCATTCCAGTGGGGCGGAAACACACCAGGCCCGGATGGGGGAATGTGGCCGAGTTGCAGATGTCATCGGCCGCCGCGTTGCCCGGGGTATCCGTGTGGGAGAGCACCAGTACCGGTACGTTGAGCTCGCGCTGCAAACGCAGCGCCACCGGCAGCCGTTCAGAGCCGGCCCCACCCAGCATGATCACCGCGTCCGTGCGGTGCATGCTCAGCGGATCCACGTTGACGAACAACTGAACGGCGACAACCAGCCACAGGACCACCGCGCCGGCGACGGCGGCAATAACCCGGCGGACACGCGGGGGTACGGTGTTGAGCGCGGGCAGGGGCGGGGGCATGCCTAAGAGTCTCGCACGCACCCTGCGGTGCCGGAAAAAGTGCGGGGGACAAGGCGCGGGGAGACAAGGCTCCTGCGGTGCGGGTCCAGCGCTGCCTCCCGAAGCCGCTGGACCCGGAAACGCCGACGTTGTCACCCCGTCGCGATAGCGTAGGACCGTGCCCGAACGACTGAATGAACCGCCCCTGACCGCTTCAACACAGAATGCCGCGCCACAGACCGGCCCGCCGCTGACGGTCGCGGAACTCTCCGAATCCCAGCTCCTGGAACGCATCTTCCCGCGCCTTCACTACGGCCAGGAACACAACCCGTCGCTGATCCTGGGTCCGGGTGACGACGCAGCCATTGTGGCCGCGCCGGACGGCCGGACAGTCCTCAGCATCGACACCCAGGTGGCGGACCAGGACTTCCGGCTCGAGTGGAACAACGGCTACCGGACCACCGGGTACGACGTCGGCTGGAAGGCCGCCGCGCAAAACCTCAGCGACATCAACGCCATGGGGGCCCGGGCCACCTCCCTCGTGGTCAGCCTCACCATGCCCCCGGAAACCAGGGTCGCCTGGGTCGAGGACTTCGCTGACGGGCTCAGCGCCGGCATCCGGGAACTCGGCGCCCCGGACTGCGCGGTGGCCGGCGGAGACCTTGGCCGGGGCCGCGAGCTGGCGGTCAGCGTGGCGATTCTCGGCACCCTCGGGGGCCGGGCAGCCGTGCTGCGCTCCGGCGCCCGTCCGGGGGACATCCTGGCGCTGGCCGGCACCGTGGGCCGTGCCGCGGCGGGTCTGGCGCTGCTGGAATCGGCGATCCCGGTCGCGGAGCTGAGCAAGGATCAGCGTGCCTTGATGGACACCCAGTGCCGGCCCCTGCCTCCGCTCGCGGCGGGTCCGCTGGCCCGGGATTCCGGGGCCACGGCCATGATGGACATTTCCGACGGACTGGTCCGCGACGGCCGCCGGATGGCCTCCGCCAGCCACACCGTCCTGAACCTGGACGCGGCGGTCCTGAAGGAACTGGCGGTTCCGCTGCTGCCCGCCGCCGAAGTGCTCCGCGCGGACCCGATGGCCTGGGTCCTGGGCGGCGGGGAGGACCATGGACTGCTGGCCACATTTCCCCCGGGCGTTCAGCTTCCTCACGGTTTCACTGCGATAGGCTCGGTAGCAGCCCTTGCACCACCGGACGGCACGGGCGTCACGATAGCGGGCATGCCCGCTGCCACTGTGGGATGGGATCACTTTGCAGACTAAGATTGCCGCGAACGCGCAAGCGATGAAGCGGTGGTTGAGCAAGGCAGAAACCACGCTTGGGAACCACAGCGACCGCCTGAACGCCATCAACATTTTCCCCGTCGCCGACGGCGACACCGGCACCAACCTTTACCTGACGGTGCGCGCCGCCGCCCGGGCGCTGCAAAGCCTGGACACCGCCGCGCTACCCCGGATCAGCGCAGATACGTCGCTGCAGTCCTTCGGCCCGCCGGATCCGGCCCAGAACGACGTCGGCGCCGTCCTCGCCCGCGCCGGCCAGGCCGCCATGGAACAGGCCCGCGGGAACTCCGGCACGCTGTTCGCCGTCTTCCTCTGCGCCGCCGCCGAGCCCCTCGCCGGCCACCACCGGCTGAGCGCCCCGCTGCTGGCCGCCGCCCTCAACCGCGCCCAGCTCCGGGCCTGGTCCGCCTTGAGCGACCCGGTCCCCGGAACCATGCTTTCCGTGATGGAAGCCGCCGCCCGCGCCGCGGCGGCCGTGGAATCGGCGCACGATGGCGATGACAGCAACCACACCCTTGGCCTGGCCCTCGACGCCGCCGTGAACGCTGCTGTCGCCGCCGTCGTGCGCACCGAGGACCAACTGGAGGCGCTGCACGCCGCCCACGTCGTGGATGCCGGCGGCGTCGGGACGCTGCTGATCCTGGACTGCCTCCGCTCCGCAGTCCTCGGCGAGGAACTCCAGGACCAGTTACTGGACGGCCTGCACGGCTACGACGTCCAGGACCCGCACATCCACGCCGGCATGCCCCGGAACGAGGGCGTGGAAGTCATGTGCACCATCACGCTTTCACCGCTCGACGCCGCCATGATGCGCCAGCGGCTCGACGAACTGGGCGACTCCGTCATCATGAGCCAGGTCGGCGGGGCCGCGGACCGGGCGGGGGCCTACCGCTGGCGCGTCCACGCCCATGTACCGGCCGCCGGACCTGCCGTGGCCCTGATCCGCTCCCTTGGCGAACCCACGGACATCAGCGTCACCGAACTGGCTGTACCGGACGCCGAACCCGGCGACGCCGGTGCCCCCGAACCCGCAGGACAGGCGCCCGACGGACATGAACGCTGAAGCAGGGAACGAACTGGGGCTGGGCCTGGAACGCCGGATCGGCAAGCGTTCCGCGGCGCCCATTGAAAAGCACCTCGGCATCACCACTGTCGGCGGGCTGCTGAACCACTTCCCCCGCCGCTATATGAACCGCGGCGAACTCACCCCCATCAGCGAGGTTCCGCTCGACGAGGAGGTCACCCTGATCGCCCGGGTGGTCTCCAGCAGCACCCGGGCCATGCGGGCCCGGCGCGGCTCGCTGACCGACGTCGTGATTTCCGACGACGCCGCGGCCCCGGGCACCGGGATGGGCGGCGGCACGCTGAAGGTGAGCTTTTTCAACGGCTTCCGGGCCAAGGCGGAACTGCAGCCGGGCCGCCGCGCCATGTTTTCCGGCAAGGTCACGCGCTACGGGGGTGCCCTGGGGCTGACCAACCCCGACTTCCAGCTGCTGGACGAGGACCCGGACACGCCGGGCATGGATCCGGAGAAACTCGCCGCCATGCCCATCCCGGTGTACCCGGCTACGGCCAAACTCACCAGCTGGGCCATCCAGAAGGTCATCGCCACGCTGCTGGAGACCGTGGACCTGGACGCGCTGCCCGACCCGCTGCCGGCAGAGGTCACGGCCCGGGAAAAGTTCCTGGCCGTCGCCGACGCCTACCGGCTCATCCACACCCCGCAAAACCCCGCCGACTGGCAGCGCGCCCGGGACCGCTTCCGCTACCAGGAAGCCTTGGTGCTGCAGGCCGCCCTGGCCCGGCGCCGCGCGCAGCTCGCCGCGGAGGAGGCCACCGCCCGCCGGCCCGCCGCTGAGGGGCTGCTGACCGCCTTCGACCGGCAGCTGCCCTTCACCCTGACCGCCGGCCAGGCCGCCGTGGGGAAGACCCTGGCCGCGGAGCTCGCTCAGGACTCGCCGATGAACCGCCTGCTCCAGGGCGAAGTCGGCTCGGGCAAGACCATCGTGGCCCTGCGCGCCATGCTGCAGGTTGTGGATGCCGGGGGACAAGCCGCCCTGCTGGCTCCCACCGAGGTCCTGGCCGCGCAGCACTTCGAATCGATCCGCCGCACGCTCGGGCCGCTGTCCCGGGACGGTCTCCTGGGCGGCCTCGGCCCGGACGCGGTCCAGGTCACGCTGCTCACCGGCTCCATGCCCACAGCGGCCCGGAAACAGGCCATGCTGGACGCCGCCTCCGGAACCGCCGGAATCGTGATCGGCACGCACGCCCTGCTCAGTGACAACGTCTCGTTCTACGACCTGGGCCTGATTGTGGTGGACGAGCAGCACCGCTTCGGCGTCGAACAGCGCGACGTGCTCCGCTCCAAGGCCAGCAAGCCCCCGCATTTGCTGGTCATGACCGCCACACCCATCCCCAGGACCGTGGCCATGACGGTCTTCGGCGACCTCGAAACGTCCGTCCTCGACGAACTGCCGGCCGGCCGCGCGCCGATCACCACGCACGTCGTCGGACTCGCGGAACATCCGGCGTGGGCCCCGCGGATCTGGACCCGCTCCCGGGAAGAAATCGACGCCGGCCACCAGGTCTACATCGTCTGTCCCAAGATCGGTTCGGACGACGACGGCGACTTCAGCCCCGGCGAGGCCGAACCAACGGACCTCAACGGCGACAGCGGGGCACGCGAACTGGCCTCCGTCACCGCCGTCGTGGACCAGCTCCGGGACGAACCGGCCCTCGCCGGCGTGCCCGTGGCAGCGCTGCACGGCCGGCTGGACCCGGTCCTTAAGTCCGGGACGATGGCCTCCTTCACCGCCAACCAGACCAAGCTCCTGGTCTCCACCACCGTGATCGAGGTGGGCGTGGACGTCCACAACGCCACCCTGATGGTGATTCTGGACGCGGACCGCTTCGGCATCTCGCAGCTGCACCAGCTCCGCGGCCGGGTGGGCCGCGGCGGGCTGCCGGGCACCTGCCTGCTGGTCACCACGCTGGAACCCGGCCACCCGAGCCGCCGCCGGCTCGACGCCGTCGCGGCCACGACAGACGGCTTCGAACTCTCCCAGGAGGACCTCAAACTGCGCCGTGAAGGCGACATCCTGGGCGCCTCCCAGTCCGGCGGCCGGTCCACGCTGAAGCTGTTGCGGGTCCTTGAACACGAGGATGTGATCGCGCGGGCCCGGCAGGACGCCTGGCAGATCGTCGGCGGAGACCCGTCACTGGGCGCCCACCCCGTCCTCGCCGCGGCGATCGACGAATACCTCAATCCGGAAAAGGAGGCGTTCCTTGAACGCGGCTAATACCATCCATGCATCCCCGGCGGCCCGGCCATGAGCCGCATCATTTCGGGGGCCGCGGGCGGAACGACCCTGGTCAGCGTGCCCGGGTCCCTGACCCGGCCCACCACGGACCGGGTCAAGGAAGCGCTCTTCTCCCGGCTGGACGCCTTCGAGGTGATAGCGGAGGCCCGGGTGCTGGATCTCTACGCCGGCTCCGGTTCCCTCGGCGTGGAAAGCGCCAGCCGCGGCGCTCAGAGCGTGGACCTGGTGGAATTCGACGGCAAGGCCAGTGAGGTCTGCCAGCGCAACGCGGACCTCGTCAACACCGCCGCACGGCGCAAGGTTGTGACCGTGCACCGTTCCAAGGTCGAATCGTTCCTCGAACGGACCCTTGCTCCCGTCCGCTGGGACCTTGTCTTCCTGGACCCGCCCTACCCCCTCGACGAACCGGCCTTGGCCGGGGTGCTGGCCAAACTGCTCCCGCACCTGGCCGAAGGCGCGGTTGTCGTCGTGGAGCGCTCCTCCCGGAGCCATGAGCCGGCCTGGCCGGACGGGATGGAGCGCTTCGCGGAACGCAAGTACGGTGAGACGAAGCTCTGGTTCGCCGAACCAAGCGTGGAAGACGCCCCGGACACCGATACGGATGCGACGGACCAGGCGGAACCGGAGAGCGTCAGCTAGTCCGAGAACTGGTCGAGGCCGACGCCGGACAGCACCTTCGCGGGGTGCGGCCCGCGGGCGGTCAGCGCCGCCGTCCACACCTCCGGCCAGGGTCCCTGTGTCCCGGTCAGGATGATGTTGCCCGGGTAGCGGCCGCTGAACATGCCGGCGTCGGCAAAGGCGGCGACATCGGCCACCGCCCGGCGCAGCGCGGCCACCTGGCTGCGGACCAGAGTGAGTCCCGGCTCGTCGCCCACATTGACGATCAGCACGCCGCGCCGGGTCAGTTTCGCGCCGGCCTCGAGGTAGAACTCGGTGCAGGCGATGTGCTCCGGCGCCTCGGGTCCGGAGAATATATCCAGGATCACAACGTCGAAGCGCAGCTCCGGCGGCAGTTCGGCCAGCGCGTCCCGGGCGTCGCCGATCAGCGTGTGCAGCTGCGTGCCGGTGGGCAGCGGGAGCTGCTGCAGCACGAAGTCCAACAATTCCCGTTCCAGCTCCACCGCGTACTGCACGGAGCCCGGCCGGGTTGCCTGGATGTAGCGGGCGAGCGTGAGCGCCCCGGCCCCGAGATGGAGGGCGGTGATGGGTTCGCCCCACGGAGCCGCGAGGTCCACCACGTGGCCGATCCTGCGCAGGTATTCGTAGAAGATGTCCGAGGGGTCCGCCAGGTTGACGTGTGACTGTTCCGCCCCGCCGATGCTGAGCACAAAGCTGCCCCCGGTGAAGGCGTCGGGTTCGATCGTCGCGTGCTGGCCGGCGGTGCGCAGGAAGCGCGCGGCACCGGGGGTGTCCGCCATCAGAGCCTGTCGCGGAGTGTTGCGAGCCGTTCGGCGGCTTCCTGCAGGACGTCGATCCGTTTGCAGAAGGCGAACCGGAGCAGGCTCCGGGTGCGTTCGGCGCCTTCCGGGTGGCAGAAGACAGGCACCGGGATCGCCGCGACGCCCACCAGGGCGGGCAGCCGGCGGGCCAGCTCGACGGCGTCGGTGATGCCGAGCGGTGCGGTGTCCACGTTCACGAAGTACGTTCCCTGCGGGGTGAAGACGTCCAGTCCGGCCGCGCGCAGGCCCTCGCTGAGGATGTCCCGTTTGAGCTGGAGGGTGTCGGCGATGCCGGCATAGAACTCGTCGGGCAGGCCCAGTCCGGCTGCGATGGCGCTCTGGAACGGCGTGCCGGAACTGTAGCTCAGGAACTGCTTGACCGTGCGGGCGGCGGCGATCAGGTGTTCCGGTCCGCTGAGCCAGCCGATCTTCCAGCCGGTGAAGGAGAAGGTCTTCCCGGCGGAGGAGATGGTGAGCGTGCGTCCCGCGGCGCCCGGCAGGGTGGCCACCGGGATGTGCCGGGCACCGAAGGTGAGGTGTTCGTAGACCTCATCGGTGATGATGACGGCGTCGTGCCGGATGGCGAGCTCGACGACGCGTTCGAGCACCTCGCGGGGAAACACCGCGCCGGTGGGGTTGTGCGGGTTGTTGACCAGTACCACCCTGGTGCGGCTGCTGAACGCCGCGTCGAGGGCGGCCAGGTCCGGCATGAAGTCGGGTGCCAGCAGCGGGGCGGTGACGTGGCGGGCGCCGGAAAGGCCGATGATGGCGCCGTAGGAGTCATAGAACGGCTCGAAGGTGAGGACCTCATCGCCGGGCCCAACGAGCGCGAGCAGCGAGGCGGCGATGGCCTCGGTGGCGCCAGTGGTGACGATGATCTCGGTCTGCGGGTCCGGCTCCAGCCCGTAGAACCGCTCCTGGTGAAGGGAAATCGCCTCGCGCAGCTCAAGGATGCCCTTGCCGGGGGCGTACTGGTTGGCGCCGGCCGCGATGGCGGCCTGCGCGGCAGCCTTGATCTCCACCGGTCCGTCCTCGTCAGGGAAACCCTGGCCGAGGTTGATGGCTCCGGTCTGCAGCGCGAGGGTGGTCATTTCCTCGAAGATCGTGACGCCAAGGGTGCCGTCGGGGGAAAGCAGGTTGGCTCCGGTCGCGGCCCGCTGCCACGGGAACGGCATCGGGGAATTCATCGGGTGCCCGCCTTCTCGCCGCGCCCGGTGAACGAGTCCATGGTGGCGTAGATGCCGAAGACCTTCCCGCCCACGAAGTCCCAGGCCCGCACCGGCAGCAGGCCGCGCAGGATCTTGCCCAGCTGTGCGGTGGCCGGGGCGATCAGTTGCGGCCGTCCGGCGGTGGTGGCCCGCCAGGCCCGGTCCACGGCGTCCTCCGGAGTCATCAGCGGCGTCAGCAGCGGGCCGCAGGCGCCGTCGAACATCCCGGTGGCGATGTAGCTGGGGCAGAAGGTCGTCACGGCAAGGTGGCCGTAGCCCTGCTGCTCGAGCTCGAGCAGCAGGGAGTCGCTCCAGCCGATCACGGCCCACTTGGACACCGCATAGACGCTCATCCGGGGGTTGGACACGGTGCCCGCGGCGGAGGCGATGTTGAGGATCCGGCGCGGCCGGCCGGCGTCGCCCATCATGTCCGGCAGGAACGCGTGGGTGACATACATCGGCGCCAGCGCGTTGATGCCCATGGTCTGCGCGATGTCCTGCTCCGGGCCGTGCTCCCAGAAAAGTGCGCCGCGGACGATACCCGCGTTGTTGATCAGCAGCGTCAGCGGACCCTCCGCCCGGCACTCCGCCGCGGCCCCGGCAATCGCCGTGCGGTCGGCGAGGTCCACCTGGCGGACGACAGCCCGGGCCCCGAGGGCGGTCACTTCCGCGGCGGTCTTCGCCAGGCCGGCGGCGTCGACGTCCCAGAGAATCACGACGCCGGCGCCCTCGCGGGCCGCCCGCAGGGCGTAAAGGCGGCCCATGCCCATGGCGGCGCCCGTCACGAGAACCACGCCCCCGGACACGGTGAAGGGAATGCTCGATGCTGACATTCAGCCATGTTATCCCGGCCTGCGGCAGCCATACGGTAGGTTCGAAGCATGAGACGCGCCGTATGCCCTGGCTCCTTCGACCCGATCCACAATGGCCACCTGGAAGTCATTGCCCGGGCCGCCGGCCTCTTTGACGAGGTGATTGTGGGCGTCTCCACGAATTACGCCAAAAAGTACCGCTTCACGCTCGAGGAGCGCATCGACATGGCCCAAGAGACCCTTGCCTCCCTGCGCGGCATCGTGGTGGAGCCGGTCGGGGAGGGCCTCCTGGCCGAGTACTGCCGGCAGCGGGGCGTCTCCGCCATCGTCAAGGGGCTCCGTTCCTCCTCCGATTTTGACTACGAACTGCCGATGGCGACGATGAACCGCCAACTCACCGGCGTCGAGACGGTCTTCCTGCCCGCCGAGAGCCACTACCTCCACCTGTCCTCCACCTTGATCAAGGAAGTGTTCACCCTGGGCGGCAATGTGTCCGAGTTCGTGCCCCGCTCGGTGTTGAAACGGTTGCACCCGGACGGGCCGGTCCAGGAACGGCCGGGCAGAGGGTAAGCTTGATCGGTACTCGGCGGCCTGCCGCCGGTTGCGCGGCCCGAATCCGGGGCGGCTTGCGGTGTGAACCGCAGGGTGCCCGCCGGTTTGAGTCCGCCCGGAAGATCAGGCTAAGATAGTACGTCGGTCATATGTTCAACAGGAGTTCTCATTAAACGAGATGCTAGTTCGCCCTTGGCGTTCGACGTCAAGGACCTCGGACGCAGTCCGGGAAGCATGCGGACGCTGACGGAACATGTACCCGCACCAGGTGATCTTGGTGTGGCGCTCATTGGCGTGCAGGAAGGCTCGGATGTCGGGCTGGACCTGCGGCTGGAGGCCGTACACGAAGGAATTCTGGTATCAGGTACCGTGAACGTCGAAGTTACTGGCGAATGCGGCCGATGCCTGGATCCCCTTGCGTATGACCTCGAGGTCAATGTGCAAGAACTTTTCTTCTACGGGGACGCTGTGTTCTCTGACGAAGAAGACGAAGAAGAGCAACGTCGAGTCGAGCACGATCTGATCGATCTTGAGCCGGTGTTGCGGGACGCAGTTGTAACCATGCTGCCGTTCCAGCCGGTGTGCCGGGAAGACTGCCAGGGCCTTTGCTCCGAATGTGGAGTTCGCCTGGAAGACGAGCCGGGGCATCACCACGAGGTGGTAGATCCTCGCTGGGCTGCCCTAGCTGACTTGGCTAAGCCTGACCGGCAAAACTGATTTGTAAGTGTTGGACTAGAGAGAAATGAGTTAGCCGTGGCTGTCCCGAAGCGGAAAATGTCTCGCTCGAATACCCGCGCCCGCCGCTCCCAGTGGAAGGCAACCGCCCCCCACCTGGTGAAGACTGTCGAGAACGGCCAGGTCACGTACAGCCTGCCGCACCAGGCAAAGGTCGTTACCGACTCGGCTGGCACCGCGCTGTTCCTTGAATACAAGGGCCGCAAGGTCGCAGACGTCTAATCCGCCAACTGGCTGAATAAGATGTCTTCAACTGAAGAGCTTCTGAAGCGTCTCGGTGTCACAATTGACGCCGGGACGCTTCGTCTTGCGCTCACCCATCGTTCCTACGCCTACGAAAACGGCGGCATCCCCACCAACGAACGTCTCGAGTTCCTGGGCGACTCCATCCTGGGGTTCTCGGTCACCGACGCGCTGTACCGTGACAACCCCACGCTGCCCGAAGGGGACCTGGCCAAGCGCCGCTCCGCCGTCGTCAGCACCCGGGCCCTTGCGGGCATCGGCCGAAGCATCGGTCTTGGTGAGTACATTTACCTCGGACAGGGCGAAAAGCTCACCGAGGGCAAAAACAAGGCGTCCATCCTCGCGGACACCATGGAAGCGCTGATTGGCGCCACCTATGTGTCCAACGACATCGAAACGGCACGCCAGCTGGTCATGCGCCTGATCGGCCCGCTGCTCAAAGACGCCGCGGCGCTCGGGGCCGGCACCGACTGGAAGACGAGCATCCAGGAACTCGCGGCCAGCCGTCAGCTCGGGACCATCAACTACGCGGTGGAGGGTTCCGGCCCGGACCACGCCCGGACGTTCGAAGCCGTTCTGCGGATCGGCGGCACGGACTACGGCGCCGGCTCGGGCAACTCCAAAAAGGAAGCCGAGCAGGAAGCCGCCGCGGATGCCTGGCGCCGGCTCTCGGCGCCGTCGGCCGCCTCTCCGGAGGCAGGGCCTGCAGCCGGTTCCGCAGCCACCGGCACGCAGCTGCAGTCGCAGAGCGGCACCTAGGCACACCCTGTGCCTGAACTGCCCGAGGTCGAAGTTGTCCGCCGCGGCCTGGTGAGCTGGGTGCGGGGCCGGACCATCACCGCCGTCGAGGTGGTCGATCCGCGCTCCGTGCGCCGGCATGCACTCGGTCCGGAGGACTTCGCCGGCAACCTTGAGGGCGCCCGGGTCCTGGACGTGGTCCGGCGCGGAAAATTCCTCTGGCTGCCGCTGACCGACAGCCCCGCGGACGCCAGCGCCGCGGACCCCTCCTGCGACGCCGACGCAACCCCTGCGCCCGCCGTGGCGCTGATGGCGCACCTGGGCATGTCCGGTCAGCTGCTGATGCAGGACTCCTCCGTTCCCGACGAAAAACATCTGAAAGTGCGCCTGCGCCTCAGCACCGCTGACGGCATGCCGGCCGAGTTGCGGTTCGTGGACCAGCGGATCTTCGGCGGGCTCTTCCTCACGGCGTTAATCCCCACAGCCGACGGCGGCCCCGGCGGCCTCGCCGAAACCCCGCTTCCGCTGATCGCCGAGGAAGCCGCGCATATCGCCCGGGACCCGCTGGACCCCTGCTTCTCCTTTGACGAGTTCTACCGCCGTCTCCGGACCCGCAGAACAGGCCTCAAACGCGCCCTGCTGGACCAGGGGCTCGTCTCGGGGATCGGCAACATCTATGCGGACGAGGCACTCTGGCAGGCACGGCTGCACTTCGCCCGGCCAACGGACACACTCCGGCGGGCCGAAGCCGCACGCGTCCTCGATGCCGCCCGGGAAGTCATGACCGACGCCCTCGCCGCCGGCGGCACCAGCTTTGACTCGCTGTACGTCAACGTCAACGGGGCCTCCGGCTACTTCGACCGCTCCCTGAACGCCTACGGCCGCGAAGGGCAGGAATGCAGACGCTGCGCCGCCGCCAGTCTGGTCAGCCTGATCAAGCGGGATCAGTTCATGAACCGTTCCTCCTACTCGTGCCCGGTCTGCCAGCCCCGGCCACGGAACGGACGCTGGTAGGTACCGGCAGCAAAAGACAGGTAGTGCTACTCTTCCGAACCCAACATCGCGCTGAAAGACTGTGCCGATGGGTGTCAGGGGAGTGCAGACCATCGGCGCAGTGCGCGCCTTCGCCGCGGCCGGAGAAATCCAGTGATCGCCAGGCGGCTCGTCATCGCGGGGGTCGGCATCGCTGTGGTCCTTGGAGGCGCCGCCGTCGTGCTGGACCAGATGACGGCCGGACAGTCCGCTGGGTCGCGCGTCGTGCCGGCGGCCGGCAGTAGTCCGAAAGCCGGCGGACCCGGCACTGGTCCCGGCACGGCCGACGCAGCGGCGCAGACGGGGGCCGGCGTCGACGCCGCCACGCCGACCGGCGGAACCACGGACGACTCCGCCCCGGCACCCGGTGGACGTGAAGTCCTTCCGCCTGTGAGCGCGTCGCCCTCCGGGCTGCCGATGCCCGCGCCTCCGGCATCGCTCATCAGCCTCCCCTTGCCGGAGGCGGCATCAGCCCAGGGCAAAGTCGTGGACGGCTTCCCCGCGGACGCCATCCCGTTCCCGGATGGGACGGTGGTTGTCTCGACGGGTGTCTCCCCGGCGGAGGGATCCCTGCAGATTTCCGCGGAAGCCATCGTCACTTCGAGCCAGGATTCAGTCGTGGGGCACTTCCAGCAGATCCTGGGGCCCCTGCAGTTCTGGTCCGAACGCGTACCGGCCGCGGAAGGACAGCAGTCCCTGCGGTTCAGCCGGGGCAATGATTCGGTGACACTTACGACGTCAACCACGGGCACGGGTGGCACGCGCTTCATGCTGTTGGGGCATCTGCCCGTGGCGGCGGGCGGGTAGCGCCGTGTACATCTCCATTTCGGACCGCAATGGCGGCAAGAAAGACCTGGCGCCCGGAGACACAAACCCGGCCGGAGCCCCGGGGAGGCGTTTCCGTCTGTCCCCGGTCATTGTCTGCCTGGGCGTCGTCAGCATGCTCACCGACGTATCGTCCGAATCCGTCTCCGCCATCCTGCCGCTGTACATCACCGGATTCCTCGGCCTGTCCATTGTGGCGTTTGGAATTCTCGATGGAATCAACCAGGGCGCGAGCGCCATTGTCCGGATCGCGGCCGGCCATGCGTCGGACCGCCTCGGGCGCCCCAAAGGCGTGGCCCTCGCAGGCTACGGCCTTGCCATGCTGGCCCGGATCGGTCTCCTGTTCGCCAGCGGCTTCTGGACCCTGACCGCCGTCGTGACGGCGGACCGCATAGGCAAGGGCATCCGGACTGCCCCGCGCGACGCCTTGATTGCGGTGTCGGCCCAGCCGGAATATCTGGCGAGGCATTTCGGCGTGCACCGGATGCTGGACAACATCGGCGCGGCGGCCGGTCCGCTGCTGGCTTTTCTCATTCTCATGCTGATGCCCAACGGCTACGGCATCGTCTTTGTGGTGTCGTTGGCCTTCGCCGCCATCGGCGTCGCAACGCTCGCTCTTTTGGTGCCGAACCTGAAAACCCGGACAGCGGGGGCCCCGCAGCCTCACGGTAAAGCCCGCCCGGCGTGGCGGTTCCGGTGGCGGCTGCTCCGTGAACCGGGCCTGGGCCGGCTCCTGGTCGCTGCGGGGATGCTCGGCCTGCTGACGGTGGGCGACGGCTTCATCTACCTGGTGCTGCAGGACAGGGATTCCTTTGCCGTGCAGTGGTTTCCGCTGCTTTACGTGGGCACCAACGTGGTGTTTCTCATCCTTGCCATTCCGCTCGGCCGCCTTGCGGACCGATGGGGCAAGGGACGGGTCTTCATCGCCGGGCACGTCGCGCTCCTTGCCTGCTACCTGCTGGCTGCGGCGCCGGTCGGGGGACTCGGCCCCACCCTGGCCTGCCTCGTTCTGCTTGGGGCGTTCTACGCGGCGACGGACGGTGTGCTGGCGGCCCTAACCAGCCAATTGACTCCGCCGGACAAACTTGCCACCGGACTCGGCGCCGCCCAGACCGTCGTCGCGCTCAGCCGGATGGCAGCCTCCGCGGGCTTCGGAGTCCTCTGGTTCGCGCTGGGCCCCTCCGCTGCGATGGTCGCGGCCGGGGGTTGCCTTGCCGCAGCCGTCGTGGCGTCCTGGTTCATCCTGCGCGGCGGACTGCGGCAAAGGCCCGCAGCTTGACCGCGGCGGGGAGCAAGCCGAAGTGGGGCATCCTGCTGTTGCTCACGGCGCTGGTCATTGCCGGCGCCGGAACCTACGCGGCGATTGCCTTCGGGCGTTTTCAGGAAAGCAGGACGGCGGCATCGACGGCGCGGGTCGCGTCCGGCGGCGCCGTGCTGACAAAGGGCTCCGTCCTGTTCCGCAACACCGCTCCGGGCCAGGGCTACGGGACCATTGGCACCGTTCCGCTGTCCGATCCGGCCGGCGAGCGGTCACTGGCGGCGGTAGCCTGCGACCGGGTGTACGGCACCACGCAAAACATCGTCTGCCTGAAGACGAACCGTGGTCTCGTGACCAATTTTGAAGCTGTCGTGCTGAACCCTCAATGGCAGCCGACGGCGAGCTGGGCCGTACCCGGCATTCCCAGCCGCACTCGGATGAGTACGGACGGCTCCCTGGTGGCCACTACGGTGTTCGTCACCGGGCACTCATACGGCAGTGCGGGGTTCTCGACGGCGACGTCCATCACGGCGGCGCAGGGCGGCGGCGGATCCGGGAACCTTGAGGATTTCGCGCTGCTGGTCAACGGCACCCGGATCACCGCCGCAGACCGCAACATCTGGGGTGTGACGTTCGCTCCGGGCCAAAACGACACGTTTTACGCGACGGCTGCATCGTCGGGCCGGATCTGGTTGGTGAAGGGGAGTATTTCGGCGCGCACGCTCACGGCAATCCACGACGGCGTGGTGTGCCCGTCGCTCTCGCCCGACGGCACCCGGATCGCCTACAAGAAGAACACCGGCGGCCCGCTGGCGGCGCACTGGCGTGCGGCGTTCCTGGATCTTGCCACCGGGAAAGAAACAGTGCTGTCCGAGCCGCGCAGCGTGGACGACCAGATTGAGTGGCTTGACGACCAGACCCTGCTGTACGGACTCGCGCGCGACGGTGCCGCCGGCGACAGCGATATCTGGCGGATCACCGCGGATCCCGCGTCCAGTTCCTCCCTCTACATCGAGCACGCCTGGTCGCCGTCGGTGCTGCGCTGACCGGAGTCCCCGCCCTGAGTCCTGAGGCCTGACCACCCATCGATTGCTCCGCAACTGCCGTTATCAAGCTCAAAAGGGCCGTTATGGAGCAGCGGATGAAAGAGACCAAGTGATACGGCCGTGCAAGGAACACGCTGCGCTCCACCGGGACCCGCGCGCAGACCCCCTAACCACCCATCCGCTGCTCCATAACTGCCGTTATCAGGCCTCAAAACGGCAGTTATGGAGCAGCGGATGAACATCAGGGGGACGCGGGTGAAAAGACGATATCGACGAAGTAGTTGGTGGCGTTCCAGGAGTTCGTCGGTACAGTGCCGCCGGCACCGTACTGGTACCGGCCGTTGTTTGGGCCCGGCGCCGACAGGACACCGTTGATCCAGGGTTCGGCGAAGAACGCCGCCGTGTAGGCGTAGTTGCCGTTGGGAGCGAGGTACGACACGACATAGCTCTGACCCGGCTGCAGGGCGACGGGAGCAGAGAACGAGGCCTGCTGCCAGCCGGTGGCCGTCTCGTCCGTGAACGTCACCTGGGCGAGTCTCTCCCCGGCGGCATTCCACAGCGAGCCGACATGCGTTCCCGTGTTGCCGGCGCCCTTGTAGAATCTCACGCCGGTGGCAATGCCCGCAGCTGACGCTGAGAAGGCGGTGCCGAGCTCGATGGATGAAGTGTCCCCGGTCGCGGCCGGGACGGCAGGGAGCAGGGGCCCGAACAGAGTCTGTGCGGGGCCGGCCGGATTCGAGGTCGTGAAACGCCAGCTGAGCGGGGTGAGCACGGCGCCTTGAGTGGAGACGACGTTCTTCAGGCTGGCTGACACCTCGGTGGCCGGCGGCAGCGGCTGTGCCGGCGAGAACGTGACCGTCCTGGCGTCCGCCGAAAGCGCGGACGCGCCGGCGAGAGCGGCACCGTTGGCTGCCAGTTCGAAGGTGAAACCGTTCTGGATCGGGGCCGAAAGGGTCACCGAGGGTTTCGATGCCAGGGGGAAGCCGAGGGAATCGGCCGCTGGCACCTGTGAGGTCACGGTGAGCGGCGGCACCGACACGACGAAGTCCACGTCCACAAGGTAACTGGCGCTTGAGGAGGATGACGGGAAGTCGCCGTTGTACGTGAAGGCCCCGGAGTCCGATGCCGTGCGGAGCGGTCCGCTGGTGATGCCCGGACCAAACCCGCCCGGTGTCGCCGAATAGACCCCGGTGGGACTGCGGTAGGCGGCAAAGTATTCGGTATTCGCGGCGATGTCCACGGGCTGGCTGAAGGCCGCGGTCTGCCACCCGGACGAGCTTTCTCCGGTGAAGGTGACTGCCGCCAGCTGTTGCCCGGCAGCGGTATACAGCGCCCCGGTGTGCGTGCCCGTGTTGCCTGCTGATTTGTAGTAGCGGATGCCCGTGACCTGGCCGGGCGAATCACTGGCGAAGCGCACGCCCAGCGTCAGCGGCACCCCGTCATTGAAGTCCGGGGCGCCCGGCGTCACAGTGTCCTGGTACAGCGAGCACGGGCAGACGCCGTCGGGCCGCGGGGGCGGCACGGTCGTGAAGGTCCAGGTACCGTCGCTGAGCGTCTGCCCCGTCGCCGACGTCGCCGTCAATGTCGCCGTGTAGGTGGTCGCGGGACTCAGCGGGGCCGACGGCCGCAAGGTGACCTTGCCTGTCGGCGCGTCATAACTGGCCGTGCCGGGGACACCAACGGAGCCGGGACCGGTCAGGGTCAGCGCCGGGCCCGACCCCGCCGCAGGCTTGGACAAGGTGGCGGACACCGTGGCGTCCAGGGCGACGCTGGAGGAGTCGGGAAGGGGTGACTGTGCCCCGGCCACGAACGGCGGATCCGGGTACTGGACCACGATGTCAACCAGGTAACTGGTGCTGGAGCGGCCACTCGGAAAATCTTGGGTATAGGAGTAGGCCCCCGCGTCGGCCGCGGTTCTCAGGTTTCCGACGCTCAGTGCGGACCCGAGGCCGTTCGCAGTCGCGGAGTATGTCCCGGTGGTGGTCTTGTAGGCGATGATGTATTCGCTGTTCGCCGTCAAGGCAACCGGCTGGTTGAAATTGGCGGTCTGCCAGCCGGACGTGCTCTCATTTGCGAACGTGACGGTGGCGAGTTGCTGTCCGGACGCGGTGAACAAGGACCCGGTGTGCGTGCCGGTGTTGCCAGCAGACTTGTAGAAGCGGACGCCGGTTGCGGTGCCGGGAGTAGTGCTGGTGAAGCGGACTCCGAGAGTCAGCGGCACACCCTCACGGACCTCCTGGATCCCCGGCACGACGGAGTCGTCGTAGAAGCTGCAGGGGCAGCTGCCCGGTGCGGGCGGCGAGGTCACCGTGGTGAAGGACCACGTCTTGCCGCTGGTCAGGGTGCCGCCGCCCTGGGCGGTGGCGCTGAGCGTCGCAGTGTAAACGGTGCCAAGGTCCAGGTCGGCGGCCGGGGTGAACGTGACCTTCCGCGTAGTGGCGTTATAGACGGTGGCGCCGGCGACGGCCGTCCCGTTGGCCGTGAGCGTTAACTGAACACTGGAATCCGTGACGGCCTTGGAGAGGACCGCCCCCACAGTGCTGGCCTGCGGGACGCTCGAGGAGCCGTCCAGCGGCCAGTGTCCGGAAGCCGTCAGATCGGAGGTGTCGACAGTGTCGAACAGCGCGTCGACGAAGTAGTTTCCGTACTGGTAACTGTTCGTCGGAAAGGCACCCGGACCGGCGTACACACCCGCCGCAGGGCTCCCGAAGCCGCCGGCCACGGTCAGCGGCGGGGCGCTCAGGCCAAAACTGGCCCATTCGTAGTTCTTGCCGGCATAGTGGCCGTTCGGAGCGGTGTAGGAGACAACGTACCGCTGCCCGGCAGAAACCGCGACCGGCTGGCCGAAACGTACGCTCTGCCAGCCGGACGCCGTTTCCGAGGTGAAGGTGGCTGTCGCAAGCCGCTGTCCGGCGGAACTCCAGAGCGACCCGTTGTGGGTACCGGTATTCGCGGTGCTCTTGTAGAAGCGCACTCCCGTGATGAAGCCGTCGACGCTGGGCGTGACGTTCAGGCCCAGCTCATAGGCCCCACCATCCTGGGAATCCGGCACGGCCGGTGCCTGCTGGCCGAAGACCGAGTAAGGGCCGGTGAGCTGAAGATTGCGGGTGAGGGGTGCGCCAATGTTGGCGCTGTCATCGACGGCCCGCACCTTGATGCTGGCAGTGGCGAGGCCTTTCTGGATGTAGGTGTAGGACCAGCTCTGCCTGCCCTGGGCGGGATGCCAACTGCTTCCGCCGTCGGTGGACACTTCGACCCCGGCCACGATGCCGCCGGTGTCGCTGGCGGTTCCGGACACCGTGACGCTGGTGCCGTGCGGAATGGTGGCTCCCTCGGCGGGGGAGGAGACAGCCACGGTGGGGGCGGCCGTATCGCTGCTGGCCGAAGCGGCTGACAGCGCGGTGTCGCGGGTGGCGGGCTGGGCGCCCATGTCGGCCAGGAGATTGATCTGCGCCTGCTGCATCCGCGGATCCGCGGCCGCGCCGCCGCCGTCATGCTCCTCGTCCAGGCCCCACGTCCACTGGACTGTGCCCGCGGAGAAGACCAGCGCGCCGCTGGCGGCGCGGTACAAGGTGGTGTTGTGCGTCGTCGTACCTGGTTCCACGGTGTTGCCGTAGTCCTGCAGATACTGCGGCGTAATCCCCGTGGTGGTGGACAGCCGGATCAGCCCGGCGGGCCTGAAGCCGTTGTCCAGGTCCTCATTGGATTCGTAGCCCACTGTGTGCGGCGCCAGTTGCGCGGAGCTTCCGGCCGCGAGCGTCGCCAGCGAGGTGTTCCGCCAGAGACGCGCTTTACCCTCGGCGGCACTGACCGTGATCGGCAGATCCGTGAAGTTGGACACGTACATCGTTCCGGTCAATGCGTTTTCGGGGAGGCCCCCGCCGTTGGCCTGGGCGGCGTATCTCGGATCGCGCCACGTGCCGGTCCACTCGGTGCTGGGATCGATCTTGCCGTTTGCCCAGGTCTCCTTATAGGTCACGATGGTGCGGCCGGCCGCACCATCGACTGGCGAAGGCTCCATCCGGGTCCGCCAGTACACCTCATTGCCGGAGAGAAACTGAAGGTTCACACCTGCATCGCGGGCGGCCTCCACATTGGCCCGCTGCGCGCCGGACCAGTATTCGTCGTGGCCCACGGAGAGGAACACCTTGTGGTTGAGGAGCTGGGCACCGTTCCGGTCAGTGTCCACGCCGCTGATGTAGCTGACGTCGTAGCCGTTCTTCTCCAGGAAACGGACCAAGGGGTATTCGTTGCTGAAGAAGAAGTCCCGTCCCCCGATGCCGCCCCGCGTGTTCACCGGGCGGTTGTAGCTGATTTTGTAGGCCCGGCCGTTCTGGGCGCCCTCGTAGAAATTCGAGCCGCCGTAGTTGTTGTAGGCCTGCCACGAGGTGTCGGAGGTCTGGAAGACGACGTCGGAATGGCTGCCGTCCGAGCGGACCACAAAGGTGATGTGGCTCCGGTTGCCGTTGTCCGGCCGTGTCAGCAGGGCAACATACACACCGGAGACGGCCGTCGCGGGAACCTGCCAGGTTGCGGACACCGCCCACGTTCCGCAATCGTAGAGTTCGGTGGTGACGTCGGAGAGGCACTGGGGTTGATTTTGCCGCAGGGCGGACGGTGTGACCTCGGCAATCTTTCGGGCGCCGAGGCCCTGGTACCAGCCGGTCCGGTAGATGCCGATCGTGTAGCTGGCCGCGCTGGTGTCCACCTTGAAGCGGATCGGCTGGCCGGCCGTGACACTGATCTCGGTCGAGAACCCCTGGATGTCTGAATCGCCGGCGCCGGAGATGTCCCATTCCGACGGCGGGCTTCCGGGTTTCGAATTCTCACACGCCACAGCGTTCAGGAGCGGGGAGCAGGGATCCGCTGCGTTGGCGAGCGGCAGCAGGGCCGCCGGCGCAGCCACCGGCAGGAGCGCCGCGACCAGGGCGATGGCCAGCGGGATGACGGCTCGCTTCAGTGCTGTCAGTGGTCGGGCGGCTGGGGAATCGGACATATGAACTCCTGAGTGAGTGCGCTGTGGTGGTGTCGGGTCGGTGCATCGTGCCCCGCCCCGTGCCGCCGCCCCCCGGCGCAGCCCACCCCCGGTATTCAGTTGTCCCCCAAGACGGGGTTGCCAGTCCTGCGCCCGTGGTCGGACACAGCATCAAGCAACTCCTAGCCGCGAGCTTAGGGTTGCCCCCGGAAAGCCAGCAAAGGATTTCCTTGGGAAAAGCCTGAATCCGCTGATTTTCACGCCGTGACGGTAGATTTAGGACCGGAACAGCCGTTTCCGCCAGCCAGGAGATCCGAAAACCTTGCACCTCAAAAGCCTGACCGTCCGCGGATTCAAGTCCTTCGCTTCGGCGACGACTTTCGAATTCGAACCAGGGGTCACCGCGGTGGTCGGGCCCAACGGCTCGGGAAAGTCCAACGTGGTGGACGCCCTGGCCTGGGTGATGGGTGAACAGGGCGCCAAGACCCTCCGCGGCGGCAAGATGGAGGACGTCATCTTCGCCGGCACGTCCGGGCGCCCGCCGCTGGGCCGCGCCCACGTCTCCCTCACCATTGACAACAGCGACGGCGCCCTGCCGATCGAGTACAGCGAAGTCACGATTTCCCGCACGCTGTTCCGCGCCGGCGGATCAGAGTACGCCATCAACGGCGCCGGCTGCCGGCTCCTGGACATTCAGGAACTGCTCTCCGATTCCGGCCTCGGCCGGGAAATGCACGTGATCGTGGGGCAGGGCCAGCTGGACAAGGTGCTCCACGCCACCCCGGAGGACCGGCGCGGCTTCATCGAAGAAGCCGCAGGCATCCTCAAGCACCGCCGGCGCAAGGAAAAGACGGTCCGCAAACTCGAAGCGATGCAGGCCAACCTCGCCCGGCTCAGCGACCTCACCGGCGAAATCCGGCGGCAGCTCACCCCGCTCGGCAAACAGGCCGAAGTGGCACGCCGCGCCCAGAGCGTCCAGTTCGAGGTCCGCGACGCGCGTTCCCGGCTTCTGGCGGACGACCTGGTCCAGCTGCAGCAGGCACTGGCCCAGGAAATCGCGGACGAGAGCGCACTCAAGGGCCGCCGCGGCGTCGTCGGGCAGGAACTCGAGCTAGGCAGGCAGCGGCAGGCCCGGCTCGAACAGCTCGCCGCCGAAGCCACGCCCGGGCTCAACGCGGCGCGCGACACCTGGTACCGGCTCTCCGCCGGGCGGGAACGGCTGCGCTCGCTGGGCTCGCTCGCCGGGGAGCGGCGGCGTCTCCTCGGGGCCTCTGAAGACGTCCCTGATGCCGGCCGCGACCCGGAGCAACTCGACCGGCAGGCCGCCCGGGTCCGGGAGGAACAAGCCGGGCTGGAGCGCCAGATCGTGGAGCGGCGCAGCCTCCTGGACCGCGCCAGCGAGGCCAAACAGGACGCCGAACAGGCCTCGGCAGCCGAGGACAAACGGCTCGCGGCCCTGCTCCGCGCGGCCGCGGACCGCCGCGAGGGCCTGGCCAAACTGGCAGGCCAGGTGGGTGCCGCACGCTCCCGGGTGGAGTCGGCGCAGGCGGAAGTCGGCCGGCTCCGTGAGTCCCTCAAGGCGGGGGAGGAACGCCGCAGGCAGGCCCACGCCGAGTTCGCTGCCCTCGAAACCCAGGTTGCCGGCGTGGAGGACGGCGAGGAAACCCTCGATTCCGACTACGAGGACGCCTGCGCGGCCCTGGACACCATCGCCGCTGAGATCGACGCGCTGCAGGCCGCCGAACGCGAAGGCGAGCGGGAACGCGGTGCCCTGTTTGCCCGCCGCGACGCCCTCCAGCTCGGACTCAACCGCAAGGACGGTTCCAGCCACGTCCTCGGCGCAGGAATCCCCGGGGTGCTCGCTTCCCTGGCGTCGATGATCTCGGTGGAGCCCGGTTTCGAGGCCGCCATCGCGGCGGCCCTGGGCGCCGCCTCCGACGCCATCGTGGTGCAGGACAGTGACGCTGCGGCCACCGCGGTGCAGCGTTTGAAGGACGACGACGCCGGGCGGGCCGCGCTGCTGCTGCCGGGGGAGTCCCCGGCCCGGCCGGCGTCCGGTGCGCAGCTCCCCGGGGGTGCCCGGTGGGCCTCCCAGCTTGTCGCGGCGTCGGGTGCAGAGGACGCCGCCCGGCTGCCGCTGTCCGGGCTGCTGGCGGGCATCGCCGTCGTCGAGGGTCTGGACGCTGCGGGGAAACTGCTCGCCGCGCGTCCGGACCTGACGGCCGTGACCCGGGCCGGGGATGTCGTGACCGCGCTGCTGGTGAGCGGAGGCTCCGCGAAGGCGCCCTCGCTGCTTGAAGTGCAGGCCGCGGTCGACGACGCGTCCGCCCGGCTTGCCTCGGTGACCGCGGGGCTGGAGCGCCAGCGTTTCGCGCTCGCGTCCGCACGCGCCCGGCAGGCCGCGGCGCAGGACCGTGCCGATGCCGCGCTGGACAAACTCCACGATTCGGACGCCCGGCTGGCGGCCGTGGCCGAACGCCTGGGCCACCTGAATTCCGTGCTGCGCAGCGCCGTCGGGGAAAGCGGGCGGCTGGCTGCCTCCCTCGCCAAGGCCGAGGCGAACATCGCCGGGGAGCAGGACGCGCTGGAAGCCGTGGCGGCACGGCTCGCCGCCGCGCAGGAAGCGCCCGCGGAGCACGAGCCGTCCCCGGAACACCGTGACGCGCTCGCGCTGGCCGCGTCGCTGGCCCGCAGTGCCGAAATGGAGGCCCGGCTCGCCCTGCGCAGCGCCGAGGAACAGCTCACGGCCACCCGGAACCGGGCGTCGTCGCTCGAACGGGCCGCCGCCACCGAGCGGCGCGCCCGCGAGGAAGCGGCCGAGCGGGCACGCCGCCGCCGGCTCCAGGCCACGCGGGCCGCGGCAGTCTCCGCCGCCGTCGATCAGGTGGTCGGCTTTATCGATGTGTCCGTCGAACTCGCGCGGCAGGAGCGCGACCGGGCGGAGGAACGCAAGGAGCGGATGGATGGCGAGCTCGCCGCGGTACGCAGCAGCAACGATGCCCTCGCCCGCGAACTGGCCGAACTGACCGACTCCGTGCACCGCGACGAGCTGTCCCGCACCCAGCAGCGGCTCCGGATCGAGGCCCTGGAACTCAGAAGCGTCGAGGAGCTGGGACTGACCGCCGACCAGCTCGTGGCCGATTTCGGCCCGAACCAGCTTGTTCCCGTTCCCGCCGCGGAATCAGCAGACAAGTGGGCGGCCCTGCGCACCCCGGTGGACGAGGACGGGTGCGAGATCGTGGCCGGCAAGCCGTTTGTCCGGGCGGAGCAGGAGAAGCGGCTCAAACGGGCCGAGCGGGACCTGTCCGCGCTGGGCCGGGTCAACCCCCTGGCGCTGGAGGAGTTCGCTGCCCTCGAGGAACGCCACCAGTTCCTCAGCACCCAGCTCGCGGACCTGAAATCCAGCCGCAAGGACCTGCTGGACATCATCAAGGAAGTCGACGAGCGGGTCCAGAAGGTCTTTGCCGAAGCGTTCGAGGACACGTCGGCGCAGTTCGTCCGGATCTTCGCGCGGCTGTTCCCCGGCGGCGAGGGCCGACTGGTCCTCACCGACCCCTCGGACCTGCTCACGACCGGCATTGAGGTTGAGGCGCGGCCGGCCGGCAAAAAGATCAAGCGGCTCTCGCTGCTCTCCGGCGGCGAACGTTCGCTGACCGCGGTGGCCCTCCTTGTCGCGATCTTCAAGGCCCGGCCGTCACCGTTCTACGTGATGGACGAGGTGGAAGCGGCCCTGGACGACACCAACCTCGGCCGGCTCATCACCATCTTCGAGGAGCTGCGCGAATCCAGCCAGCTCATCATCATCACGCACCAGAAACGCACCATGGAAGTCGCCGACGCGCTGTACGGCGTCACCATGCGCGGCGACGGCGTCTCGACCGTCATCAGCCAGCGCCTCGGCGCCGACGTCTGAGGCACGCCCGCGTGCGTTTTCAGGCCCCGCGCCGGCTTTCCGGATTGTGAGAAGCTAGGGGAGTGAACGACATCCTCCCCATTCTTCTGCCCATTCTCGCCGCCCTGGTGGTCCTCGGTGCGCTCATTCCGGTCCTGATGAAAACCCGGAAGAACATCACCAACTACCCCGGAAAGCGTGACGCGAACGATCCTGTGGAGCCCGGTGCCGGCGGCGGAACCCTGCTCGAGGACCGCCCCGCGCCCACGACGCGCGACCGCACAGCGCCGGATTTCAGCGACCACGAGGCCCTGGCAACCGTTGAAGTCCCGGACAGCGTCGCCGGCCTGGAAACCGTCCCGGTGGAAACCCCGCTGCCGGTGGCCGGGCGCCTGATCCGGCTGCGCGAACGCCTGATCAAGTCCAACAACATCCTTGGCAAAGGCCTGCTGGCACTGCTCTCCGCAGACAAGATCGACGAAAACGTGTGGGACGAGGTGGAGGAGACCCTGCTGCTCGCCGACCTCGGCACCGAGCCGACCCTGCAACTCGTGGACGCCCTCCGCGAACGCGTCAAGGTGCTCGGCACCCGCTCCCCGGAACACGTCAAAGCCATGTTGCGGGAGGAACTCATCAAGCTGGTGGACCCGACGATGGACCGCAGCCTGCGGGTCGAACGGCACGCCGACAAACCCGCCGTCGTGCTGGTGGTGGGCGTCAACGGCGTCGGCAAGACCACCACGGTGGGCAAGCTCGCCCGCGTGCTCGTCGCCGAGGACAAGGATGTCCTGCTGGGCGCCGCGGACACCTTCCGCGCCGCCGCCGCCGAACAGCTCGCCACCTGGGGCCAGCGCGTCGGCGTCGCCACCGTGAAGTCCGACGTCCACGGTGCGGACCCGGCGTCGGTCGCCTATGAGGCGGTCAAGGCCGGCATCGACCAGGAGGTCGACGTCGTAATGATTGACACCGCCGGCCGCCTGCAAAACAAAGTGGGCCTGATGGACGAGCTCGGCAAGGTCAAGCGGGTCATCGAGAAGCTGGCCGAAGTGGATGAGGTGCTCCTGGTCCTCGACGCCACGACGGGTCAGAACGGCCTGAACCAGGCCAGGGTTTTCGCCGAGGTCGTGAACATCACCGGTATCGTCCTGACCAAGCTGGACGGCACGGCCAAGGGCGGCATTGTGGTGGCCATCCAGAAGTCGCTCGGCGTCCCGGTCAAGCTGATCGGCCTGGGCGAGGGGGCGGACGACCTCGCCCCCTTCGACGCCGAGAGCTTCGTTGACGCCATCCTGAACTAACCCGCCGCAGAAGTGACTTAAAGCCAGCTGGCTCCCAGTTGATGCCGCCGGGAATCCCGGAGCGGCATCAACTGGGAGCCAGCTGCGTGTGGCGGCTAGTGCTTGAAGTTCAGCACGGTGACCGTTCCGGCCGTCAGCTTGAACGTCTGCGTCTGGGAGCCGTAGGCGAACCCCTCCACCGTGGCACGGGCCGCGAGCGGAACCGGTTCGGACTTGGCACCGTCGATCACCGTGCTGTCCTCGGCCGCGTAGCTGGGGCCGGACAGCTGGGTCATGGTTCCCGTCAGCGCGCGCGCCGGCAGATTGAGTGTGACCTCGGTCTGGGCGGCTTTCTCGGGGTTGTTCTCGTTGACCAGGACAACGGTGGTGCTTCCATCGGCGTTCCGCAGGGCGTAGCTGAACATCAGGCCGCCGCCTTTCGCGTCCAGCTTCAGGAACTTCCCGCCCTCCATCTCGGCGACCATGGAGATGCCGAAGAAGTTGGCCCGGCCGGAAACCTCGCCATTGGGCTTGAGGTAGGCTCCGCCGCTGCAGATCGCGGACATGGCGGGACCGCCCTTGCAGGTGATCATTGAACTGTGGAAACCGATGCGCGTAATGCCAAGCTGTGCGGCGTTGAGGGCATAGTCGGCGGTCCAGAGGGCGGAGGCGTGCGTGCGCGAGGTCTCGTTGGACCCGGGGCAGGCGGCGATCCCGGTCTCCGGGAGCCAGGTTTCGATCCCGGCCGCCTGGCCGGCTTCCAGGGCAGCCTGCTGGTAGTCGTCGGCGCGGTCGTGCATGAGCTGGCTCATGACGTTCGAGATGGTCGGCGAACTCTTGGGGTCGCTTCCGTCGCAGCTGTGGAGGGGGTAGTTGTGGAACGACAGGATCTTCTTTTGCGCAATGTCGGCATCAATGAACGGCTGCCACCACTTCCGGTCATAGGCGCCTGGGCCTGAGATGGGAACGTTGGGGGCGACCTCGTTGATCGCGTTCGCGTACGCCTTGAGCTCCTCGACATACTTGTCGACGCCGTAGCCATTCGGGCGGACGCCGTTGAGTCCGAAGCCATTCGGCTCGTTGCCGACAGTGAAGCTCAGCAGCCTCGGTCCGAAGATCTGGGCTGCATGCTTGGCCATATCCGCGGCGCGGTCCGGGTTGTAGTGTCCAAGGTCGACGGTAAGGCTGACGGTCGCGTCGGCAGCTTCCAGCAGCGTGTTCAGCCGGGCCAGGTCCGCGGGACCGACGGCACTGACCGGATGTGCTTTGTCCCCTGTGTAGTTGGAGGGGACCGCCTCGTTGGTCGACGTCCAGAAGAAGCGGCGGTCGACGGCGTTGCCTCCGAACCGGAGCACCGGCTGGTCGGCTTCCTTGAAAAGCTTCACAATCGAGGCATTGTCGCCGCTCAGGGCGGGGTCGGCGAGGTCGGTAGCCTCCAACGAGATCCCGACCAGGCCCTTGCTCAGCGAGGTGCCGACCTGGTCTGTCGAGACATTCACCTGGAGCGGCTCCACCGCTTCCAGCGGCGACCCGGCAGGCGGGCCCGGCTGCTTGTAGTAGCTGACCTCCGGCGCCGGAGGCAGTGCCGCCGCTGTTGTGGGCGCCGTGCCCGTCGAAGGGGACGCGCTGAGGTCTGCTCCGGCACCGGGCCTGAGGAAGAACACCAGCGACGCCGCCACGGCAAGGACTGCCGCGATCACTGTGACCACGACGGCGGGACGCAGCGGCTTGCGCCTTGTCCCGGCCCTGCGCTCCGGCCTGTAGTCGGGGTTTGGTCCGGGCGAACGATCTTGGCGTGGCGTCACAAACTTCTCCAGCTTCTGGGTGGGAACTCCCAATAGCCTAACGAAGTCCGTCGGTGCGGTTCGACCCGGAGGCGGCCGGCGCGCCCGTCCGGGCGGCGTCAGGCGCTGCGGTTGGCTGGCCGCTGGAACGTCTCCCGGGCCAGTAGCCAGCCGGCCGCGGCCGCAATCAGGACGCCGCCGGTGACGCCGAAAGCCCAGCCATAGCCCAGCCGGTCTGCGAGGACCCCGGCGAGTACCGGTCCGATGATCGCGCCGCTGTCGGCCGTCATCTGGAAGATGGCGAGCACCCGGCCGCCGGAACGCTCGTTGCCGATCACGTCGGCCATGGCTGCCTGCTGGGCCGGACCGAGGAGCCCTGAACCGATGCCGGCGAGAGCGGTCGCGGCCAGGAACCAGGGCAGTTCATGCGTGAAGCCGATCGCTCCCGTGGCGATGCCCGTCACCAGAAGACCAGAAATCATCATGGGCTTCCGGCCCAGGCTGTCTGCGAGTTTGCCGGAGAACGTCAGCGCCACGGCATTGGCTGCGGCGAACATGGCCAGGGCCCAGCCCGCCGATTCCGGTCCCGCGTTCAGCGCGGCGACCGCGAAGAGCGGCACCGTGGCCATCCGCACGCCGAAGGTTGCCCAGCCGTTCGCGAAGCTGGAGAACAGCCCCGCCCGGTACGCGCTGTCGCGGAGGGCTGTCCGCAGCTCCATTGCCGGCGCCGAACTTCCGTCCGGGCGGGAGGCCGCCGGCACGTGGCTCAGCTGGGTCTGCACCACAACCGCGGCCAGGACCAGGGCGGCGGCGTAGACGAGGAACGGCACGCGCAGGCCGAAGCCGGCCAGCAGACCGCCCACCACCGGCCCGCACACGTTGCCGATCAGGAACGCCGAGGCGTAGGCCCCGGACACCCGGCCGCGGCTCTCGGGCGGCGCCAGGCGCACCACCAGGGCCATCGACGCTACCGTGAACATCACCGAGCCGGCGCCGCCGAGGCCTCGAAAGATGAGCAGCTGCCAATAGTCCTGGGCGAAGGCACAGGCCGCCGTCGACGCCGCGACGATCAGCAGACCGGCCACGTAGACCGGCCGTTCCCCGAGCCGCACAATCAGCGCACCCCCTGCGGGGGCAAACACGAGCCGCATGAACGCAAAGATGCTCACGATCACGGCAGCCGCCGTCGCCCCGACGTCGAAAGTGGTGGCGAACTGCGGGAGCACCGGGGCCACCAGGCCGAAGCCAAGGGCGATGAGGAAGGCAGCCACCAACATCACCTTGATGTCCCGGGGCAGCACGGCACTGCCGCGGGTCCGGGGACCGGCCTGCGGCGGGGAGCCCGCGGGGCGGGAGGACTTACTCATGGGTGCGGCTTCCTGCAATACGGGCGGGCGGCAACGGCGATGTTGGAACTCTCGAAACATAACCGTAACAAGAAGGATTTGCACCATTTACTTCCGGGAGGTTCTTGTAACAACCCGGCAATCTAAATCCTCCGCCGGCGAAACACTACGCCGACAAAATCTTCTTAGAACGCAAACCGCGTTGAGGCACGCGGAGAACTCCGCAGGAACAAAGATTGCATCCAAGCAAGGGAGGACGTGCACCATGGAACTTACCGCAGGTCACGTATGGCTGATGGTGGCAGCAGCACTCGTGCTGTTCATGACACCAGGACTCGCATTTTTCTACGGCGGCATGACGCGCGCCAAGGCCGCACTGAACATGATGATGATGAGTTTCATCTCCATCGGCATGGTCGGTGTGGTCTGGGTGCTCTGGGGCGCCTCGATGAGCTCCGGTGAGGGCTTCCTGCAGATGGTGGGAAACCCGTTCGCCACCTTCGGGCTGGAGGGCATTGACACTCCTGACGGACTTATCAAGGTCGGCTATGGAGCCACCTTCGCCATCATCACCGTCGCCCTGATCAGCGGCGCGATCGCTGACCGCGCCAAGTTCGGCGCCTGGTCCGTGTTCGTCCCGGTCTGGGTAACCCTCGTTTACTGCCCGCTGGCCTACATGGTCTGGGGCGGCGGGCTGTTCGGCCCGGAAGGCGCAATCGGCCAGGCCCTCGGCCCGGCAATTGACTTCGCCGGCGGCACGGTCGTCCACATCAACGCCGGTGTTGCCGCGCTGGTCCTGGTGCTGATCATCGGCAACCGCAAGGGCTTCGGCAAGGACCCCAACCACCGCCCGCACAACATCCCGTTTGTGATGCTCGGTGCCGCGATCCTGTGGTTCGGCTGGTTCGGCTTCAACGGCGGCGCGGCAACGACGGCGGAACAGGGCGGCCTGATCTGGGTCAACACCCTGGCAGCCCCGGCTGCGGCCATGCTCGGCTGGCTCATCACGGAGCGTGTCCGCGACGGTCACCCGACCTCGCTCGGTGCCGCCTCCGGTGTGGTGGCTGGCCTCGTTGCCATCACCCCGGCCTGCGCCAACGTCAGCCCGATCGGCGCCCTGTGCCTTGGCCTGGTCGCCGGTATGGCCTCCGCCCTCGCCGTCGGCCTCAAGTTCCGCTGGGGCTTTGACGATTCGCTCGACGTCGTCGGTGTCCACCTCGTCTCGGGCATCATCGGCACCGTGGCGCTGGGCTTCATCGCCCTCCCGGCTGACGGTGTGGGCGGCGGCCTGTTCTACGGCGGCGGCTTCACCCAGCTGTGGGCCCAGCTCGCGGCGGCCGGAACCGCCATCGTTTTCTCCGCAGTGATGACCGCCATCATCGCTTTCGCCATCCACAAGACCATGGGCTTCCGGGTTTCCCAGGAGCAGGAAGTGGTGGGCGTGGACCTCAGCCTGCACGCCGAAACCGCCTACGAATTCGGTGTTGGCGGCCACGGCGGAAGCTTCACCCCGCTGCACGAACTCATCACCGGCAAGTCCCAGGCCCCGGCTCCCGCCGCCGAAACGGTGGACGCGTCGTCCAATGGCAAGAAGTCCGCAGCAGCAGGCAAGGAAAGTGTGGAGGCATGAAACTGATCACAGCAATCGTCCGGCCGGAGAAGCTCGACGCCATCCGGGAAGGGCTCGAAGCCTACGGCGTGCAGGGCCTCACGGTCAGCGCGGCCAGCGGCTACGGACGGCAGCGGGGCTACACCGAGGTGTACCGCGGCGCCGAGTACAACGTTGACCTGCTCCCCAAGATCCGGGTGGAAGTCCTGGCCACCGACGAACAGGCGGACGACATCCTGGATGTCATCATCGCCAGCTCGAACACCGGCCGGGCCGGGGACGGCAAGGTCTGGACGATGGACGTGTTCGAGGCGGTGCGGGTCCGCACCGGAGAACGCGGATCGGCTGCCATCTAGCCGGCAGCTGAAACAAAGGCGGGCCGGGTACCTTGAAAGGTTCCCGGCCCGCCTTTGTCTGCCCGGCAGTTGGGACAGGACCTCGGCGGTCAGCCCGGTCAGCCCGGCCAGCTGTCCGGTCCGTCGCTGCCGGCGGCGTACTCCTCCAGCGGTGCGCTGTCCCGGGCCCAAGCCTTGAGGACAGGCTCCATGATCCGCCAGCAGTCTTCCGCGGTATCGGCGCGGACGGAGAGCAGCGGATCGCCGGTCAGGACGCCCTCCAGGACCTCCCCGTACGGCAGCAGTTCGGAGCCGCTGAGCTCGGCCTCCAGGGTGGCGCGGTCCAGGCTCAGGACATCGCCGGGGCCGTTCACGTCGACGTCGAACTGCAGGGTGTCAGGCCCGAATCCAATCCTCAGCTGGTTCGGGGAGTCCACGCCGGTGAAGCCCCGGGGCAGGTGCGGCACCGGCCGGAAGGTCACCACGGCTTCCTTGCGTTTGATGCCCAGGGCCTTGCCGGAACGCAGAATGAATGGGACACCCTGCCAGCGCCAGTTGTCGATCTGCACTTCCACCTCGGCGAGCGTCTCGGTGCCGCGGGCCGCGTCGACGCCGTCTTCGTTGGCGTAGTCGGGGACCTTCCGGCCGCCGATGGATCCAGCGGTGTACCGGGCGCGCCGGGTGCTCTTCGCGTAGGGTGCCTTGATGCTGCCGGCGCGCAGCACGGTGGCCACGGCGTCGCGGAGGTCCCTCTCCTCCACCGAGGCGGGCGGTTCGATCGCCAGCAGGGCCATGATCTGCAAAAGGTGGCTCTGGATCATGTCGCGGAGGGCGCCGGCGCCGTCGTAGTAGCGGGCCCGGCCTTCCAGCGCGAGGTCCTCGTCAAAGACAATCTCGATTTTTTCGATGTGCTCGCGGTTCCACACCGGTTCCAGGAAGGTGTTGGCGAAGCGCAGGCCCAGAATGTTCAGCACTGTCGCCTTGCCCAGGAAGTGGTCCACCCGGTGGATGTGGTCCTCCGGGGCCAGCGCGGCCAGGGTCTTATTGAGGTGACGGGCGGACTCCGCACTGGAACCAAACGGTTTCTCCATGACCAGCCGGGTCCCGGCGGGCACCTGGCCGGGAGCCAGCGCTTCGCAGGCCAGCTGGCTGACGCGCGGCGGAAGGGCGAAGTAGATGGCCACCGGCCCCTCCAGCTGCGCCAGCAGGCCCGCCAGCTGCCCTTCGGCCGTGACATCGAGCTGGTGGTAACTGGAGGATTCGCGGATCCGCTTCAGTTCCCGCCGGCCATAGGCCTCGGCCTGGGAGTGGGCGTCCGCGAAGGACTCCTCGATGCGCTCCAGCCACTGTTCCGGCGTCCAGGCATCCGAACCGGCGCCCACCAGGCTGAGCCCGTCGGCGCGTCCCCGGGACACCAGCCGGGCAAGGCCCGGCAGCAGCAGCCTGCCGGTCAGGTCGCCCGACGCGCCCAGGATGAGGAGGGTTTTCACTGTTATTCGGCTCGTCACCTAAGCCAGCATGCCATCTTCAAGGCGCGTCTTGGTACCCTAGATAGTCGAGTCCCGTTGTCGAGGCGGTTCGTTCAGGCGAACATCAGTCGCGACGCTGGCGTGCCGGACCGGCCGCCATCCGTAGATCCACTGAAAGAAGTGCACGGCGCGTGTTCAATTCACTCTCTGACCGGTTGACAGCAACCTTCAAGAATCTCCGTGGCAAGGGCCGCCTGACCGAGGCGGACGTTGACGCCACGGTCCGCGAAATCCGGCGCGCCCTCCTGGACGCCGATGTCGCCGTTCCCGTGGTCCGCGAATTCACCGGGCGGGTGCGCGAGCGTGCCCTGGGCGCGGAGGTCTCCGCCGCCCTGAACCCCGGCCAGCAGATCGTGAAGATCGTCAACGAGGAGCTCGTCGAGATCCTCGGCGGCGAGACCCGCCGGATCCGGCTCGCCAAGACCGGTCCCACCATCATCATGCTCGCCGGGCTCCAGGGTGCCGGTAAAACCACCCTGGCGGGCAAGCTCTCCAGGTACCTCAAGGCGCAGGGCCACAGCCCCATGCTGGTGGCCTGCGACCTGCAGCGTCCCAATGCCGTCACCCAGCTCCAGGTCGTCGGCCAGCGCGCCGGCGTGCCCGTCTTCGCCCCGCACCCGGGCGCCACGTCCACCGAGCTGGACCACCCGGCGGGCGACCCGGTCGCTGTCGCCCGCGCCGGCGTCGAGGAAGCCCGCCGCACCCTGCACGACGTCGTGATCGTTGACACCGCCGGCCGGACCGGCGTGGACGCGGAGATGATGGAGCAGGCGCGGCAGATCCGCCGCGCCATCGTTCCGAACGAAGTGCTGTTTGTGGTCGACGCCATGATCGGCCAGGACGCCGTCAACACGGCCATGGCCTTCGACGAGGGCGTCAACTTCACCGGAATCGTGCTCTCCAAGCTCGACGGCGACGCCCGCGGTGGTGCCGCACTCTCGGTCTCCTCCGTCACCGGCAAGCCCGTGATGTTCGCGTCCACCGGCGAAGGCCTGGACGACTTCGAGCTCTTCCACCCGGACCGGATGGCCTCCAGGATCCTCGACCTCGGTGACGTGCTCACCCTGATCGAGCAGGCGGAGAAATCCTGGGACAAGGATGAGGCCGCCCGGATGGCGAAGAAATTCGCCGACCAGGAAGACTTCACCCTGGACGACTTCCTCGCCCAGATGCAGCAGATCCGCAACATGGGTTCCATGAAGAAGATGCTCATGATGATGCCCGGAGCGCAGAACATCCGGCAGCAGCTCGAGCAGTTCGACGAGCGTGAAATTGACCGCGTCGAGGCGATTGTGCGTTCCATGACCCCGCATGAACGTGTTGCCCCCAAGATCATCAACGGTTCCCGCCGGGCCAGGATTGCCCGCGGCTCCGGTGTGCATGTTTCCGAGGTCAACGGCCTGCTGGAGCGTTTCGCGCAGGCCCAGAAGATGATGAAGAAGATGGCCGCCGGCGGGGGCATGCCGGGGATGCCGGGGATGCCCGGCATGGGCGGGGGAGGGCCCCGCAAGGGTGCCAAGAGCGCGCCCAAGAAGAAGGCCCGCTCGGGCAACCCGGCCAAGGCCGCACAGGAGCTCAAGGATGCCCAGGCCCGCCGGGCCGAAGGCGCGAAGGCTCTTCCGACCGGTGCCGCGTTCGGCCAGCAGGGCGCGGACTTCGATCCCTCCCAGCTGAACCTGCCCAAGGGCTTCGACAAGTTCCTCGGCGGCGGCAAATAGGCCGCTGCCGGCCGAGATGTCGGCGGCCCGTTCCCGGGCCGGTGTCATAGGGTTAGACCATGTTCAAGCAGCGCGTAGTCTTCGTCCACGGGGCGGGCAGCTTCGGCGCTGCCGCTTGGCCGAAACAGCACGGGATGGCGCTGGATTATGACGCGCTGTTCCTGCGCCGCCACGGCTATGACCCGGTCGCCGAGCCGCTGGAAACGGACTTCGCCGCCGACGCCGCCATCGTCCTGTGCGCCCTGGCCGATGACGGCCGCGGCGAAACCGGCGGGCACGTCGTCGCCCATTCGCAAGGTGCCATCGCCGCGATGATGGCCGCCGTCGACCGGCCGGAACTCGTGCACTCCCTGACCCTCGTGGAACCGGCCTGCCTCTCGCTCACCGCGGATCAGCCGGCGACGGCGGCGCACCGCGCCCTGATGCAGCCGCTCTTCGACGTCCGTCAACAGCTGAGCGATGAGGATTTCCACCGCGAATTCGTCCGCCGGGTCTTCGCTGCCCACACCCCGGCCCAGGCGGCGCTTGGTGCTCCCGGCCCGGAGGACCAGCGGGAGGCGCGCCGCCTGCGCCTGCAGGCTCCGGCCTGGGATGCCCCGCTGCAGATCGTCCCGGGCGTCCCCACGCTGGTCCTGACCGGCGGCTGGGAGCCGCTCTACGAAGAAATCGCGGGCTACCTGCGCGAGACCGGAGCCCTGCACCGCATCGCGCCGGGCGGGCACCGGCCCCACGATTCAGCGGAGGGCAACCGGCTCATCCGGGGGTTCATCGCCGACGTCGGCCGGCAGCAGCACGCCCAGGCCTCCTAGCTGCCTGCGGGTCCCGCCGCGGCAGGGTCCGGCAGGTAGACCTTGCCGCCCGAGGCCAGGAACTCGGTGCTCTTGGCCCGCATCCCCGCCGCACGCGCGGCCAGCGCGGACTCCGGGTCCGCGGACCCGTATTCGTCCCGGATGTCCTGGCTGATCCGCATGGAGCAGAACTTGGGCCCGCACATCGAGCAGAAGTGGGCGGTCTTGGCCGGCTCCGCGGGAAGCGTCTCATCGTGGAAGGCTTCCGCCGTCACCGGGTCCAGGGACAGCCCGAACTGGTCCCGCCAGCGGAACTCAAATCGTGCCTTGGACAGCGCATCGTCGCGTTCATGCGCGCCGGGGTGGCCCTTGGCCAGATCGGCGGCGTGGGCGGCGATCTTGTAGGTGATGACGCCGGTCTTCACATCGTCCTTGTTGGGCAGCCCAAGGTGTTCCTTGGGCGTCACGTAGCAAAGCATGGCGGTGCCGTAGCGGGCGATCTCGGTGGCGCCGATTGCGGAGGTGATGTGGTCATAGCCCGGGGCAATATCGGTCACCAGCGGCCCCAGCGTGTAGAACGGGGCGCCTTTGCAGAGTTCCTGCTGGCGTTCCACGTTTTCCCGGACGAGGTGGAACGGCACATGGCCCGGACCCTCCACCATGACCTGGACATCGAACCCCCAGGCCCGCTGTGTCAGCTCGGCCAGGGTGTCCAGTTCGGCGAACTGCGCCGCGTCGTTGGCGTCTGCGGTGGCACCGGGCCGCAGGCCGTCACCGAGCGAGAACGCGACGTCGTAGCGGGCGAAGATTTCGCAGAGCTCGTCGAAGTGGGTGTAGAGGAAGTTCTCCTGGTGGTGGGCCAGGCACCAGCCGGCCATGATCGCCCCGCCGCGGGACACGATGCCCGTGACCCGGTCGACCGTCAGCGGCACATAGCGCAACAGCACCCCGGCGTGGATGGTCATGTAGTCCACGCCCTGCTCGCACTGCTCAATCACCGTGTCCCGGAAGACTTCCCAGGTGAGGGCGTTGGCCTCGCCGTTGACCTTCTCCAGCGCCTGGTAGATCGGGACCGTGCCGATGGGGACCGGGGAGTTGCGGATGATCCATTCGCGAGTGGTGTGGATGTCGTCCCCGGTGGAGAGGTCCATCACCGTGTCCGCACCCCATTGGGTGGCCCACTGGAGCTTGTCGACCTCCTCCGCGATGGAACTGGTCACGGCCGAGTTGCCGATGTTGGCGTTGATCTTTACCAGGAACGCCTTGCCGATGATCATCGGCTCGGATTCGGGGTGGTTGACGTTGCTGGGGATGATGGCGCGGCCCGCGGCCACTTCGGAGCGGACCAGTTCGACGTCGCAGTTCTCGCGCAGCGCCACGAACCGCATCTCCCGGGTGATGACCCCGTCCCGTGCGTAGCGCATCTGCGTGACCGTCCGGCCGTCGACCGCGCGGCGCGGCACCGGCCGGTCGCCCCTCCACTCGGCCGACGCCGCGCCCCGGCGCACCGCCGACCTGCCGTCATCGAGCAGCTCCCGTTCCCGGCCGGCGTAGGTTTCGGTGTCCGCCCTGGCCTCAATCCAGGGCGCCCGGTACGGATCCAGCCCGCGGACCGGATCGCTGCCCGGGCCGGCCGTGCGGTAGACCCGGAAGGGTGGGTTCCCAACGCCGCCCGGTGAGGGTTCCAGGGCAATCTCGGTCACCGGGACGCGGATGCCATGGTCCGGGTCCGTGGTGAAGGCCAGCGAATGGGACTTCAGCGACTGCGTGGTGGCTGCAGACTCGTTGTGGACTGACTCATTTTGGACAGGGCTGTGCTGTGTTAGTTGCGTATTCACGAAAATACTCACTTCCTTCGCCGGCATTACCCGGACAGGTTCAACGGTCGCAGGCTGCCATAGCCCGATCTCAGCCCCTGCAGGGGCACCCGTGTGGTCGTAGACGAAGCTACCACACGCCGTCCGGAGGGCCGCGGTGTGTGACGGCGCCCGGTCCGGCCGCGGTTTAGGCTGTAAGCCATGACCGGCATCTTCGAGTTCAGTGGCCCCATTCTCACCGGACCCGACCAGGAACGCCGCGGGCTCTGGTCCGTGGACGGACTGCTGACCTTCGACCGTCCGGCCGCCGCGCCGGACCTCGTCCTGGCCGGGTGGGTCATCCCCGGGCTGGTCGACGCGCACTGCCATATCGGGCTCGGCCCCGGAGGTGACGTCACCGAGCAGCTGGCGGAAGAACAGGCCCTGACCGACCGCGACGCCGGAACCCTCCTGGTCCGGGACGCCGGCGCCGTGCACGACACCCGCTGGATCCGGCAACGGGCGGACCTGCCGCGCATCATCCGCTCAGGCCGGCATATCGCCAGGACCCGGCGGTACCTCCGGGGCTTCGCCGTCGAGGTGGAGCCCGGGAACCTGGTGGAGGCCGTGCGTAAGCAGGCACGGGCCGGCGACGGCTGGGTCAAACTTGTGGGGGACTGGATCGACCGTGACGCCGGCGACCTCGCCGCCAGCTTCCCGGCCGGCACGCTCAAAGACGCTGTCCAGGCCGCCCACGACGAAGGCGCCCGGGTCACGGCCCACTGCTTCGCCGAAGACACGCTGGACGACATGCTCGATGCCGGCATCGACTGCATCGAGCACGCAACCGGCCTGCTCCCGCGGCATCTGGAGCGTTTCGTCGAGCAGGGTGTGCCGATTGTGCCTACGCTCATCAACATCGCCACCTTCCCCGCCATCGCCGCGCAGGCGGAGGCGAAGTTCCCCAGGTACGCGTCGCATATGCGCTCACTCTGGGAGCGCCGGGCGGAACGCGTCCTGGCAGCCTTCGACGCCGGCGTCACCATCTACGCCGGAACGGACGCCGGCAGCGTCATCAGGCACGGACGCATCGTCGACGAGCTCCAGTCGCTGCACGCCGCCGGGCTCCCGGCCACGTCCGCCCTCGACGCCGGCACCTGGGCCGCCCGCGCCTGGCTCGGGGCGGACGGCATAACGGAAGGTGCCAGCGCGGACGTCCTGGTCTGCGCCGAAGACCCGCGCAGCAATCTGGCCACCCTGCGGGACCTCCGGCACATCGTGTTGCGCGGAGAACTGGTCCGCCGGGACGATCCGACCCGGTTAGGAATAAATTGAAGCTTCAAGTAATTTAGAGATACATAAAGGTCATCGACGGGCGGTGGCCGACCTTAGTACCGGAGCGATCACATGACTGCAGGAAACAGCACCCAGGATCTTCTTCCCGCCGAACTCACCATGGGCACCGTGATGCTCAAGGTCGGCGACATGAAGATCATGACGGACTATTACCAGCGCGCCCTCGGCCTCGATATTGTGACCGAGCAGGACGGCGGACTCTACCTGGGCCGCAAGCAGAAGCCCCTGGTCCATCTGGCACCGGCGCCCGGCCTGAGCGTCCCCTCCCGCGGTGAGGCCGGCCTCTTCCACACGGCCCTGCTGTTCGACGACCAGACCTCCCTTGCCGCCACCGTCGCCAGCGCGGCGCAGTATGAGCCGCAGTCCTTCAGCGGCAGCGCCGACCACCTCGTCAGCGAAGCCTTCTACTTCACCGATCCGGAGGGCAACGGGATCGAGCTCTACTGGGACCGTCCCCGCGATGCCTGGTCCTGGGACGGCAAGAACGTGGTGATGGACAGCCTGGCCCTGCCGCCGCAGCGCTACCTCGAGCAGTTCCTGACCGAGGAATCCGTGCGCGGGCAGCACCAGGCGGAGGCCGGCATCGGCCACGTCCACCTGCAGGTCGGCGACGTCCAGTCCGCCCAGGACTTCTACGTCGGAACCCTCGGGTTCGAAAGGACGGCGGGCTGGCACGGACAGGCCCTGTTCGTCTCGGCCGGCGGCTACCACCACCACATGGCCATGAACGTCTGGAACAGCCGTGGCGCCGGTCCCCGCCGCGACACCCTGGGGCTGGGCGAGGTGCTGATCGAGGTACCCTCCGGTGACGACGTCGGGGCCCTCGCCGACCGCCTCAAGATTGCCGGTGTGCAGTCCCACCACACCGGAGCCGAACTGCGCTTCGAGGATCCGTGGCGCAACCGGATCCGTGTCGCCGTCCGCTGAGAGTCCGCCGGGCTGGACCGGTTAGGCTGGGGCGACGCCGAAATCAGCGGCCCAGCGCCGCCAGACATCTAAGGATGAGCTCCATGGGATTCACCGAAGTCTTTGTTTCCACCCACGATGAAGCCCTCAAGCGCGCCACCGCCCTCGACGGCGGGGCCGCCGCGGCTGCCGGGGCCGTCCGGATCGCGGATATCAGCGACTTCGAAGTCGAGCGCCTGGGCGACCTGGCCGGCACGGCCGTCCACGCCTCGGGCGCCGACTATGAACTCGCGATGGTCGATGTGGCCAGCGACTCCCTGCTGGGCGTCCCGCCGGCGATGGTCCGCGCCCTTGCCGAGCTGCTCAGCTACGAGACCGAAGGCGAAGGCGACGTCCTGGCCGACGTCGCCGACAGCTGGGCGGCTGAAGAGGACATGCCCTTCGGTGCCGAGCAGGCCGCCCGCTACGTCCGGCAGCTCGCGGAACTGGCCGCCGGCGTCGATCCCGACAGCAAGTCCGGCCTCTACGTCTGGACTTCCTGATCCACAGCCCCAAAATCGACCGGTTGCGGGTGTCAAGTCGATATCCCGCCGCTGATCTGGCACAATAAACAGGTACTCGATCTGCGTGGCCCCTCTCTCCGCGTTCGGATCCTGTCCTTTTAGAACCCCCTAGTATGGCCCGCCCCACGGGTGCAGAACGCCGGGCTCGACCCCGTTTCAGAAACAGGAGTGACCACAAAAGTGGCCGTAAAGATTCGCCTTAAGCGCTTTGGCAAGATGCGCGCACCGTACTACCGCATCGTCGTCATGGACGCACGCTCCAAGCGTGACGGCCGTGCCATCGAAGAGATCGGCAAGTACCACCCGACCGAAGAGCCCTCGTACATCGAGGTCGACACGGACCGTGCCCAGTACTGGCTCGGCGTCGGCGCACAGCCGTCCGAGCAGGTTGCGGCGATCCTCAAGATCACCGGTGACTGGCAGAAGTTCAAGGGTCTCCCGGGCCAGGAGGGAACCTTGAAGACCAAGGCTCCCAAGGCTGCCTTCGTCGCCCCGGAAAAGGGTTCCGTGATCATCCCGGAAGCCATCACCAAGAAGGCCAAGAAGGACGACGCAGCCGAGGCTCCCGCCGACGCCGCCGAAGCAGAGACCACCGAGGCTGAGTAAATTGCTGGCCGAAGCGCTCGAGCACCTCGTCCGCGGGATCGTTGACAGTCCTGAGGATGTCAAGGTCAGTGCGAAGAACAACCGCCGCGGGGACACCCTCGAAGTGCGCGTTCATCAGGACGACCTCGGACGGGTGATCGGCCGCCAGGGCCGCACCGCACGCGCCCTGCGCACTGTGGTGGCAGCACTGGCTGACGGCGAGCCGGTCAGGGTCGACGTCGTCGACACCGACCGCCGCCGGTAACGCTTTCAGCAGTATCTGTCTTAAGTCCGGCCCCTTCACCAGATAATGGTGGAGGGGCCGGACTGTTTTCCCCAGTAGACCCGCAGAAACACCAATCCCGAACAGAGGAACAGATGCAGCTTCAGGTGGCACGAATCGGCAAGCCCCACGGCATCCGCGGCGAAGTAACCGTCCAGGTGCTCACGGATGCACCCGGTGACCGCTTCGTCCCGGGGACCCAGTTCGTGGTGGAACCGGCCTCGGCCGGCCCGCTCACCATCCTCAGTGCACGCTGGAACAAGGACATCCTGCTGCTGGCCTTCGAGGAGATTGAGACCCGCAACGAGGCGGAAACCGTCCGTGGGGCCAAGCTGTTCATCGAAACTGAAGAACTCGACGACGATGACGACGACGAAGGCTGGTACGAGCACGAGCTCGAGGGCCTGGAGGTCCGCGTCGGAGACCAGGTGGTCGGCAAGGTTTCCGGCCTGCACACGCTCCCGGTCCAGGACCTGCTGGTGGTCACCGCGACGGACGGCAAGGAAGTCCTGATCCCCTTCGTGGAGCAGATCGTTCCCGAGGTCAACGTCGGCGAAGGCTACGTCCTGGTCACTCCGCCTCCGGGCCTCTTCGAGGTCAATGCCGAGGATGAGTCCCCCGCCCCCGACGCCGGTGCCGACACCGGAGACAACGCCTAAATGAGGATCGACGTCGTCAGCATCTTCCCCGACTACCTGGCTCCGCTGGAACTCTCGCTGATCGGCAAGGCACGCCAGGACGGGCTGCTGGAGCTGAATGTCCACGACCTCCGGGACTTCACAACGGACCGGCACCGGACCGTGGACGACACCCCGTACGGCGGCGGCGCAGGTATGGTTATGAAGCCCGAACCGTGGGCGCAGGCGCTGGCGGCCGTGGCGGCCGACCGCCCTGCGGAGGCGGCGAAGCCAGTCCTGATCGTGCCGTCACCGGCGGGGGAGCGGTTCACCCAGGCCACGGCCCACGAACTCGCGGAAGAAGACCGGCTGGTCTTCGCCTGCGGCCGCTACGAAGGCATCGACGAGCGCGTGATGGAATGGGCCGCCGGGCACTTCACGGTGCGGCCCGTGAGCCTCGGCGACTACGTCCTCAACGGCGGCGAAGTGGCTGTGCTGGCCATGGTGGAGGCCATCGGGCGCCTCCTGCCCGGCGTCGTCGGAAACCCGGAATCGCTCGTGGAGGAATCGCACTCGGATGGGCTGCTGGAGTACCCGGTCTACACCAAGCCGTCGAACTGGCGGGAGCGCGAGGTCCCGGCGGTGCTGCTCAGCGGTAACCACGGCAATATTGCCCAGTGGCGCCGGCACGAACAGTACCGACGCACCGCAGAACGCCGCCCGGACCTGCTCGCGGAGTTCGACGCCGGCAGGTTGCCCCGCGCTGACCGCACCGCCTTCGCGGACCTCGGGTACGACGTCGTGGACGGCCACCTGGTGCGCCGCGCGGACACCGGCGGGCATTCCGCCTGAGCGGATTGGCTGGAAGGCCCCGGATGTGGCAAAATTAGTCCTTGTGCCAACTGGGTTGCGAACCTGCCACAGGGGGAGCGTGACCAACAGCGCGGCACCCGGCACCGTCAAGTCATGACGGAGCCGGATTCACAAATTTTCGGCGGGAATTTCCGGGCCGCTTTTGCGCCCGGGCTTGGCCGCCGTGACCCAACGTGAAGGACCTGTGGCGTTCACCAGGAGTGAATCAATGCATATTCTCGATTCCGTAGATGCAGCCTCGCTGCGCACCGATGTTCCTGTTTTCCGCGCGGGTGACACCCTCAAGGTTCACGTGAACATCATCGAAGGCAAGAACTCCCGTGTCCAGGTCTTCCAGGGCTTCGTTCTGGGCCGGCACGGCGACGGCCTGCGCGAAACCTTCACCATCCGCAAGGTCTCCTTCGGCGTTGGCGTGGAGCGTACCTTCCCGGTGCACTCCCCGATCATCGAGAAGATCGAGCTCGTCTCCAAGGGTGACGTGCGCCGCGCCAAGCTGTACTACATGCGCGATCTGCGTGGCAAGGCCGCGAAGATCAAGGAAAAGCGCGACTTCCAGACCGCCAAGTAAGACTTTTCCGGCTTCCACCGCAGTCTTCCATCGCGGGTCCACGGACCGTGTCCGGCCAGCGCCGGAGCATCCGCAACAGCGCTGTTCACTTCAGAAAAGCGTTAGAGGATACGGACCATGGAGCACACAAAACGCCAGCCAGGGAAACTCGGCTGGCGTTTTGTGTTGCTGGCCATGGTCCTGGCCGTGCTCATCAGCGGACTTATCCGGTCGATGTGGCTCGATGTCTACTACATCCCCTCCGCCTCAATGGAGCCGCTCTTCCGCGAAGGGGACCGGATCCTCGTGTCGCGGACGGACTTCCGGGCCGGGCCGGTGGGCCGCGGCGACATCGTCGTCTTTGACGGCAGGGGATCCTTCGCCCCGCTGAACAGCGGCCAGGGCCCCGTGCTGGACTTCCTCGGCGGCGTCGGGCACTGGATCGGCCTCTCCGGCGGCGAGAACACCTTCATCAAGCGAATCATTGGACTGCCCGGCGACCACGTGATCTGCTGCGACGGCGCCGGCAAACTCACAGTGAACGGCCAGCAGCTTGCGGAACCCTATCTCTATCCGGGGGACTCCACGAGCGAGCAAAAGTTCAGCGTGATCGTTCCCCCGGGCCGGCTCTGGCTGATGGGGGACCACCGTTCCCTTTCTGCCGATTCCCGCAGTCTCCTGGGGGCTCCCGGCGGCGGCATGGTGCCGCGGGACCGGGTGATCGGCAGGCCCGTCCGGATCATCTGGCCGCTTGATAGATTTACAGCAGTAGCACGGCCTGCCGAGGCCGCCACGACGACAGCGAAGAACGGACCGTAAATGCCCGAGACCGGACCCCGGACTCCTGATCCGCGGGGGCAGGACCAGCCCCGGGTTGACTCCTCAGTGATTCCCGCCACAGAGGACCCCGTGGGTGGGGCCTACGCGGCCGAGCCGGCTCCGGTCCCCGGGCCCGGCCCTTCGGAGGCGGCCCGGGACATCCCCGCCCGGGACATCCCCGCCCGGGACATCCCCGCAGCGGACGGACCGGCCCATGCGGGAACCGCGTCGAAGCGTGCGCGCCGGGCGAAGTCCCGTGAGCGCCACGGTCCGCTGTTCCTCTGGGCCAAGGAAGTGGCCACGGTGGTGCTCGTCGCCATCGTCCTGTCCTTCCTGATCAAAACCTTCCTCTTCCGGGCCTTCTACATCCCATCCGAATCCATGGTCAACACCCTGGACGTGAACGACCGCATCTTCGTGAACCTCCTGGTCCCGGAGCCGTTCGCCCTGCAGCATGGCGACGTCGTTGTGTTTCGGGACACCCAGGGCTGGCTCGTCCCGATGGCGGAGAAGGAAGCCGGCCCCTTCACCTGGGTGCAGGACGGGCTGACGTTCGTTGGCCTGCTCCCGGACAATTCGGAGCAGCACCTGGTCAAGCGCGTCGTCGGGCTGCCCGGGGATCATGTGGTGTGCTGCGACGCCGGCGGCAGGCTCATGGTCAACGGCGCGCCGCTGGACGAGAGCTATGTCAACCCCGCCGAAGTGCCCCAGGTCCGGGACTTCGATGTTGTGGTGCCCGACGGCAAGGTCTGGGTCATGGGCGACAACCGGAACCATTCCGCCGACTCGCGCGCCCACACGGACAGCAACGGCGGCTTCGTCGACATCGCCGACGTCGAAGGCAAAGCCGCGGTCATCGCCTGGCCGCTGAACCGCATGACCGCAATTGACAACTACCCGGACGTCTTCCGCGACGTGCCCGCCCCGGCGGGAAAGTAGCGGGCCAGCCATGTCCGAAGCCCCCACCCTCGACTACGAGCACCGGTTCCGCAGCTCCGGAGCCCGGCTCCTCGCCGGCATCGACGAGGTGGGCCGAGGAGCCCTCGCCGGGCCCGTCAGCGTCGGCATTGCCGTCATCGATCTTTACCAGCAGAAACTGCTCGCCGATGTGCGGGACAGCAAACTGCTCAAGGTGGCGGACCGCGAACGGCTGGTACCACTGGTCAAAGGCTGGAGTGTGGCTTCCGCCGTCGGTCATGCCTCGGCGAACGAGATCGACGCCCTCGGCATCATCGCCGCGCTCCGGCTCGCCGGGACGCGTGCATGGCTCGCGGTCCTTGCCGCCGGCGTCACCCCGGACGTGGTGCTGCTGGACGGCAGCCACAACTGGCTCTCGCCGGAGACCCAGCCGTCCCTGTTCGACGACGGACCGGTGGAACCGGGCTGCGACGCGCCGGTGCATACGCTGGTGAAGGCGGACATGCAGTGCCTGAGTGTTGCCGCGGCGTCCATTTTGGCCAAGGTGGAGCGTGACGGCATGATGCGCGAACTGCACACTCAATTTCCCGCCTTCGGCTGGGACGAGAACAAGGGCTACGGCACCGCAGCACACAAAAACGCGCTCCGCGCCGCCGGACCCACACCCTACCACCGGGTGAGCTGGCAACTGCTCGCAGACTGATGCCCGCACCGGTGCCCGCCCGCAGGGCAACGGGCGGGCCGCGGGTGCCGCGGGAGGCCCCGTGGCGCGCAGGCGCCGCCGGATGGTGCAAGATGGAATCATGAGTGCCGAGGACCTTGAAAACTATGAGACCGACATGGAGCTGCAGCTCTACCGCGAATACCGCGACGTTGTCGGGCTGTTCAGCTATGTGGTCGAGACCGAACGGCGATTCTATCTGGCCAACCACGTTGACCTGCAGGCCCGCAGCGCCGACGGCGAGGTCTACTTCGACCTGACGCTGCAGGACGCCTGGGTCTGGGACGTCTACCGCTCCGCCCGCTTCGTCAAGAGCGTCCGCGTGATCACCTTCAAGGATGTCAACGTCGAGGAGCTCCCGCGCAGCGAGGAACTCGCCCTGCCCAAGGTCGGGGACCTCGGGAACTGACCCGGCTGACCCGCCGGCGGCTAGTCGAGCTCCTGGCGAAATGCACCAAGGCTGGCGTGCAGTTGCCTGAGGCCGACTGCTGTCATGCTGAGGGTGGCCGGGTCCGCGTCCTTAGCTGATGTCCCGAAAGCGAAGGGCCATCTTCGGGCGGTCCTCCTCCGCCGGGATGCAGCTCACTTCGATGAACATTGAGTTGGCCTGATCCGGGAAGCCGGTTGCGGTTTTGAACTGCGCCCGCGGCCCGGTGGAGGCCGGAATTTGAAGGCTACGACGGGGCCACGACAATCCCGGGCCCACGGTTCCTGAGTGCGTACCTGGCCCTGACCCGGGACGCCGGGTTCCTGAAATGGCGGGCCACACTTGGGTTTCCCACATAGCGTCATTGGCGCCTGTGCCAAGGCCCTGCCGCGGCGCACGCTGTTCTTATGAGAGCTAAAGACGTGCTGGGCCGGCGCGGGGAGGAACTCGCGGCCGGCTACCTCAAGGCCCAGGGCATGCGGATCGTGGACCGCAACTGGCGGTGTTCCGAGGGTGAAATCGACATTGTCGCGCTCGACGGCGACACTCTGGTCATCGCCGAAGTGAAGACGCGCAAGTCCCTTGCGTACGGGCATCCGTTCGAAGCCGTCGGCGTGGCCAAGCTGGCCCGCCTGCACCGGCTGGCCTCTGAGTGGTGCCGCCACCATGAACTCCGGATGCCGCTACGCCGGGTCGATGTGATCGCCGTGCTCGACGACGGCTGCGGCGATCCCGCCGTGGAGCACCTCAAGGGAGTGGGGTAGGTGGCGCTCGGCCGGACCTACGCGGTGGCCCTCGTCGGGCTGAACGGCTACATCGTTGAAGTGGAGGCTGACATCGGCCAGACGCTCCCGGCCTTCGTCATCCTGGGTCTGCCGGATGCCTCACTCAACGAGGCCAAGGAACGGATCCGCTCGGCCGCCCAAAACTCCGGAATTCCCCTGAGCCGACGGAAGATCACAGCCAACCTCATCCCGGCGTCGCTGCCCAAACGAGGCTCCGGCTTCGATCTGGCCATCGCCATGGCCGCCCTGCTGGCCTCCAACGATGTGCGGTCCACGGGACGGACAGTGTTCATCGCCGAACTGGGACTGGACGGCAGGCTGCGCCCGGTCCGCGGTGTCCTTCCCGCCGTCATGGCGGCGGTGCGGGCCGGTTACGCAGACATCGTCGTGGCGCAGGCAAACGCCGCCGAGGCGGAGCTGGTGCCGGGCGCACGGGTGCAGGGCTACGCGACGCTGGCCCGCCTGGCCTTCGATTTCGGGGCCGATCCGCAGGAGCTCGCCCTTGACTTTGAGCCTGAGCCTGAGCCCGAGCCTGGCGAAGCCGAGGCCGGAGCTGAGACGCCTTCCCTTACACCGCCGGACATGCGGGACGTCTCCGGGCAGGGGGACGCCCGGAAGGCACTGGAGGTCGCCGCTGCCGGCGCACACCATCTGCTGCTGACTGGCCCGCCGGGGGCGGGAAAAACGATGCTGGCCGAACGGCTTCCCGGGCTCCTGCCGGATCTGGCCGACGCCGAGGCAATGGAAGTGACCGCCATCCATTCGCTCTGCGCCCTGACTTCGGCCTCCCTTCAGCTCGTGCGCAGACCGCCGTATGAGAACCCCCATCACACCGCCACTTCGGCGGCAATCATCGGTGGCGGCTCCGGGCTGCCGAGACCCGGGGCCGCATCACGGGCCCACCGTGGGGTCCTGTTCCTTGACGAGGCCCCTGAATACGAGCGCCGGGTCCTCGACGCGCTCCGCCAGCCGCTGGAAAGCGGCGAGCTGGTGCTGCACCGTTCGGCGGGAACTGCGGCCTACCCTGCACGCTTCCAGCTGGTTCTTGCGGCCAATCCCTGCCCCTGCGGCAAGGCCACCGGCAAGGGAATCGACTGTATCTGCACGCCCACCATGCGCCGGCGGTATCTGGCCCGCCTGTCCGGGCCGCTGCTGGACAGGGTCGACATCCAGCTGAAGGTCGAGCGGGTGTCGCTGGCCGAATTCGGCCAGCCGGGGGCCGAAGAGGACACGGCCACCATCGCGGCCCGCGTCCGTGCAGCACGGGAACGCCAGCTCGCGAGGCTGCTGCCGTTCGGCATGGAGACCAACGCCCAGGTGCCGGGGCGTGTGCTGCGCGGTGCCCTGCGGCTTGGCGCCCCCACCACCAGGATTCTGGACCACGCCCTGGAACGCGGCGTGCTCACTGCACGCGGCTACGACCGCGTGTTGCGTCTGGCGTGGACCCTGGCGGACCTTGGCCTCCGGGATGTCCCGGCGGCAGATGACATCGGACGGGCGCTCAATCTTCGACAGGCGGCCGTCGCCGCTTAGCAGAGCACAACTGACGCTGCCGCAGGAACTGCGGCCGCACCAAACACCTGCCAGCCCGTGAAAGGACAAAACCATGACAGAGAGCGAACGCACCGCCCGGGCGGCGTTGTCCCGGCTCTTCGAGCCGCAGGACGCCGCGGGCCTCGCACTCGTGCAGATTGCGGGGGCGGAGGACGCGTTGAGGATCGCTTCCGGTGCGCTGGCCGCCGGTGCGGAGCTGGAGCGGGAAATGTCCCGGCTGCTGGACGAAAACAGCCAGGGCAGCGGCTGGACTGGCCTGGCCATCGCCCGGAAGCGCTGGGCGCCGCGGGTTCCGGATCTGGCGCCGGCACGGGACCTCGCAACGATGCAGCGGCTCGGCGGTCGCCTGATCATCCCCGCGGACGAGCTGTGGCCCCGGCAGCTGGCCGATCTCGGGCTGCAGGAGCCGATCTGTCTCTGGTGGCGGGGGATCGAGCAGGAGCTGCCCCCGGCCGACAAATCGATTGCGCTGGTTGGCTCCAGGGACAGCACCTCTTACGGTTCAGCTGTGACCGGAGACCTCGCGTATTCGCTGGCGCAGCGGGGATTCACGATCATCTCGGGCGGCGCCTACGGGATTGACGCGCACGCCCACCGGGCCGCGCTCGCCGGGAATCCTTCCGGCAGCCTACCGACAATTGCCGTGATGGCAGGGGGAGTGGACCGTTTCTACCCCTCCGGCAACGAGGACTTGCTGCGCGCGGTCGCGAACCAGGGTGCGGTCCTCGCCGAGGTTCCGCCCGGGTCCGCGCCGACGAGATACAGATTTCTCCAGCGCAACAGGCTGATCGCCGCGCTGGCGTCGGTCACCGTCGTCGTGGAGGCCAGGTGGAGATCCGGTGCGCTGAACACGGCGCACCACGCGGAAACCCTGGGCAGGGCCGTCGGCGCGGTGCCCGGATCGGTGCACAGCGCCAACTCCGCGGGATGCCATCGGCTGCTCCGGGAGGGCGGGGCGGTGTGTGTCACGGATGCGGGGGAAATCGCGGAGCTTGCCTCGCCCAGCGGTGAAGCGCTGCCCGAGGTCAGGGCCGGCCGGGCGGCGGTCCAGGACGGTTTGACGCTGGAGGACCTCATCCTGCTGGATGCCCTGCCGCTGCGGACCACCAGCTCGGTCGAAAAGCTCACCGCGGTCGCCGGGCTGAGCGCGGATTCGGTCCGGGCGGGACTGGGCCGGCTCGGTCTGTTGGGTCTGGCCGAGTCGCATGGCGGAGGGTGGAAACGGTCGGGCACGGCAGGCTGAGTGGCGGCCGGCTTCCCGCGGCCGGTCATCGGGTGACGCCGGCCGCGGGGCTCGCCGCCTGGTTCCTTGACCGGCGGGCGAATCCTGCCAGAGTAGGGGGGTGTCCTCCCAACAGATCCCTGCCGGCCTGGCCGCCGCAGCCCAGCGCTTCGGCCGTTATCTGGAGGCGGAACGGGGACGTTCGGCCCACACGGTGCGCGCCTACCTTTCCGACGTACGAAGCCTCCTGGAACATGCGGCCTTCGAAGGAGTCGAGGATCCCGCCGGGCTGGAGCTCGGCACCCTGCGGCGCTGGCTCGGATCGCAAAGCGAGGCAGGGATGTCCCGCGCCACCCTGGCCCGCCGCTCCGCCACGGCCCGGGCATTCACCGCCTGGGCCGTCCGGGAGGAATTGATCCAGACGGACCCTGCGCTGCGGCTGAAGGCACCGAAACGGGAGAAATCACTGCCCGGAGTGCTGCACCAGCAGCAGGTCCTTCGGCTCGTCGAAGGCGCGGAATCTGCAGCCGCCGAGGGCGGACCCATGCCGCTGCGAAACCGGGCCATGGTCGAACTGCTGTACGCCACCGGCATCCGTGTCGGCGAGCTGGCCGGCCTGGACGTGGATGACCTCGATCCCGACCGCAGGACCCTGCGGGTGCTCGGTAAGGGCAACAAGGAGCGGACGGTGCCGTACGGGCTGCCTGCGGCACTCGCGGTCGACGACTGGCTGCGCCGGGGCCGGCCCGCACTCGCCACCGGCAGCTCAGGCCCGGCCCTGTTCCTTGGCGTGCGCGGCAGACGGGTCGACCAGCGGCAGGTCCGCAGCGTCGTCCACGACCTGCTGGCGGCCTTGGGGGACACCGCCGCCACCGGGCCGCATGCCCTGCGGCATTCCGCCGCCACGCACCTGCTCGACGGCGGGGCTGACCTCCGCGCGGTGCAGGAAATCCTGGGCCACAGCAGTCTGGCCACCACCCAGATCTACACCCACGTCTCCGTCGAGAGGCTGCGGCAGAGCTACCAGCAGGCCCATCCGAGGGCCTGACCCCGGAGCGCCAGACCCAGCCCGCCGTCCCCGGAGGCCCTAGCGTGACGCTGCGCGGCGCGTCGGGAAAGACGCGCCGAATCGCACTGGCGTAATTAGGTGGGGTACGGCAGAATGAAACTCACGCCCGGCAACTTTCAAGTGTGGCTTGAAGCTCATGAGCAGCAAGAAACACCGAGAAACCGGGCAACAACTTAATAGTCTGGCAAGGATCTCCCGCATCACCACGGACCCGCGCAACAGACAGACATCCAGGCAGAGGTCGTTGGGGAAGACGTACCTACAGCTATGGAGGATGGAATGTCTGTTGCACTGACCCGCGGTGTGTTGTTCGTTCACTCGGCCCCAACTGCCCTGTGCCCCCACGTTGAGTGGGCCATAGGTTCTGTTGTGGACAAGCGGACGGACCTTGAGTGGACTGCTCAGCCAGCAGCGCCCGGAATGTTCCGGGCGGAGCTGTCGTGGACCGGAAACCCGGGCACGGGGGCACAATTGGCGTCAGCCCTCCGGGGCTGGGCGCACCTGCGCTACGAAGTCACCGAAGAGCCCAGCCAGGGTGTTGACGGCGGCCGCTGGTCGCACACCCCTGAGCTTGGCATCTTCCACGCCGTCACGGACGTGCACGGCAACATCATGGTCTCCGAGGACCGCATCCGCTATGCCTACGAATCCGGCGCGGGCGATCCCTCCGCGGTCTACCATGAGCTCTCCCTTGCCCTCGGCGAAGCGTGGGACGAAGAACTTGAGCCCTTCCGGCACGCCGCCGAAGGCGCTCCGGTGCGCTGGCTCCACCAGGTCGGCTAGGACTCCAGAGCCGGCGGACACACCGCGACACATTCCATAGCAGTGTCAGACACAAGATGGCGGCAACGTTCACAGAGAACATTGCCGCCATCGTGGCGTGCAGCGGGGGAACCGGAGCTAGATGCTCCGCACCGCGATCACGGCGTTGTGGCCGCCGAAGCCGAAGGAGTTGCTCAGCGCCGCGATGCTGCCGGACGGCAGGTCGCGGGCCGTCGTGACGATGTCGAGCGGGATCTCCGGGTCCTGGTTTTCGAGGTTGATGGTCACGGGCGCCTTGCGGTCGTAAATGGCCATGACGGTCAGCACGGCTTCCACCGCACCGGAAGCGCCCAGCAGGTGCCCCATCTGGGACTTGGTGGCGGAGACGGCGACGCTCTCCACCTGCTTGCCGAGGGCAGCCTTGAGCGCCGCATACTCGGGCTTGTCGCCGACCGGCGTGGATGTGGCGTGCGCGTTGACGTGCACCACGTCTTCAGGCTGGATGCGGCCGTCGAACATGGCAGCCTTCAGCGCACGGGTGGCGCCAAGGCCCTCGGGGTCGGGGGCCGTGATGTGGTAGGCGTCGGCGGTGACCGACGTGCCGGCCAGTTCGGCGTAGATCCGGGCGCCGCGGGCCAGGGCGTGTTCCTCGGCTTCCAGCACGAGGGCACCGGCGCCTTCGCCCATGACAAATCCGTCGCGCCCAAGGTCGTAGGGGCGTGAGGCGTGCTCCGGATCGTCGTTACGGCGCGAGAGTGCCTGCATGGCGGCGAACGCTGCGATCGGCATCGGGTGGATCGCCGCTTCGGCGCCACCGCAGACGACGACGTCGGCCTTACCGGAGCGGATCAGGTCCAGGCCCATGTGTACGGCTTCGGTGCCGGACGCGCAGGCGGAGACGGGGGTGTGGGCACCGGCGCGGGCGCCCAGGTCAAGGCTGACAGCCGCGGCCGGGCCGTTGGGCATCAACATCGGCACGGTCATCGGCAGGACGCGGCGCGGGCCTTTTTCGCGCAGGGTGTCCCAGGCGTCAAGGAGGGTCCAGACGCCGCCGATGCCGGTGGCGAAGGCCACGGCCAGCCGGTCGTGGTCGATTTCGGTGATGCCGGCGTCGGCCCAGGCCTCGCGGGAGGCGACCACGGCGAACTGCGTGGACGGGTCCATGCGCTTGGCCTCGACCCGGCTCAGGACCTCGGTGGCGGGGGTGGTGGCGCGGGCGGCAAAGTGGACGGGGAGTTCGTACTTGGCCACCCAGTCATCTTCAAGCGTGTGCGCGCCGGAGACGCCCTTGAGCGCGTTCTTCCACATTGTGGGGACATCGCCGCCGATGGGTGTGGTGGCACCCAGACCGGTAATGACTACTTTGCGTGCCATGGGATCACTCTCTGTCGGTGCGCCGGCCGCGTCCGGAACCTGGGGGAGGTTGCCGGGGCCCGCGTTTGAAAAACTTTGGGGTGGTGCAGTGGATGGTGCTGCAAAGCAGCGCGGTCCGGGGGTGCAGTTGCGCCCCCGGACCGGCCGGGGCCGAAATTAGGCCTGTGCGTTCGCGATGAAGCTGACGGCGTCGCCGACGGTCTTGAGGTTCTTGACCTCTTCGTCCGGGATGCGCACGCCGAACTTCTCTTCGGCGTTGACGACGATCGTCATCATCGAGATGGAGTCGATGTCCAGGTCCTCGGTGAAGGACTTGTCCAGTTCGACAGCCTCGGTGGCGAGGCCAGTCTCTTCGTTGACGATTTCAGCCAGGCCGGCCAGGATCTCTTCGTTGCTAGCCATGATGGCTCCTTTTCTGTTGTTGCCGTCGGCTACCGGTGTGTTGGCAGCCTCGGGCGGAAATGATTCAAACCGAGGGCTCGGCTTGCTGTGCGATATGAAGACGGGAAAGACAGGAACGGCTACGGAAGCACGATCACTTGGGCACCGAAAACCAGCCCGGCACCAAAGCCGATCTGCAGTGCAAGCCCGCCGCTGAGCTGCGGGTTCTCCTGCAGCAGGCGGTGGGTGGCGAGGGGGATGGAGGCTGCGGAGGTGTTGCCGGCGTCGGCGATGTCGCGTGCGATGATGACGTCCTCCGGGATCTTCAGCTTCTTGGCCATCTCATCGATGATCCGCATGTTTGCCTGGTGCGGGATAAAGGCGGCGAGATCATCGGCGCTGATGCCGGCAACGTCCAGGGCCTGCTGGGCGACTTTGGCCATCTCCCACACGGCCCAGCGGAACACTGTCTGGCCGTCCTGGCGGAGCGTCGGCCAGACGGCCGCATCGGTGACGGCGGCTTCTTCGGCACTCAGCCCGCCGCCCTGCCTGCCGGCCGCGGCGAGCTCGCGGAGGTCCAGCATGGAGTTGGTCATGCCGATCGCCTCCCACTTGCTGCCGTCCGAGCCCCACACCGACGGGCCGATGCCCGGGGTGTCGGAGGGGCCGATCACCACGGCACCGGCGCCGTCGCCGAGCAGGAAGGAGATGCTGCGCTCGGTGTTGTCGATGATGTCGGAGAGTTTTTCCGCGCCGACCACGAGGACGTAGTTCGCCGCTCCGGACCGAACCAGAGCGTCGGCCTGGGCAATGCCGTAGCAGTAGCCGGCGCACGCGGCGGAGATGTCAAAGGCCGGTGCCGGCGTCGCGCCGAGCCGGTCAGCGAGGCTGGCAGCGGCCGACGGGGTCGCGTACGGGTGGGTCACGGTGGAGACGATGACGGCGCCGAGCTGGGACGCATCGATGCCGGCCTTCTGCAGGGCTTCGCGGGCTGCGCCTTCTGCCATGTCAATGACGCTGATGTCTGCGGGGGCGCGGTGCCGGGTGATGATTCCGGTGCGCTGGCGGATCCACTCGTCGGAGGAGTCGATCCACTGGCAGACATCTTCGTTGGTGACGATCACGTCGGGCCGGAACGCGCCGACTCCCATGATACGGGTGTTTTCGTGCAGGGGCGCCTGCTTCAAAGTGGGCACGCTCATGCCTGTCCTTCCAGTTCTGCGAATAGGGCCAGGGCGGCGGACAGGTCGTCCGGGGTCTTGACGGTTACGGTTTTCACTCCTGGCATGCCGCGCTTGGCGAGCCCGGCGAGAGTTCCGGCCGGGGCCAGTTCAATGACGCCGGTCACGCCGCGCTTTACCAGCGTTTCCATGCAGCGGTCCCAGCGGACCGGGCGGGAGACCTGGGCAATCAGGCTCTCGACGGCGGCGGCACCGTCGGCGACCGGAGCGCCGTCGAAGTTGGAGAGTAGCGGGACCTGCGGGTTCCGCGGGTGCAGTGCGGGCCGCAGCGCCCGCAGCGCAGTGACGGCGGGGGACATGTGCGAGGTGTGGAACGCGCCGGCGACCTTCAACGGGATGACCCTGGCCTTGGCCGGCGGGTTCTCGGCGAGGGCCCTGAGCTGGTCCAGGGTTCCGGCCGCGACGGTCTGGCCGGCGCCGTTGACGTTGGCGGCCGTGGCACCGCAGGCCTCGATCGCGGCCAGGACCTCGGCCGGATCGCCGCCCACCACGGCGCTCATGCCGGTGGGGGTGGCGGCAGCGGCGGCTGCCATGCTGTTGGCGCGTTCGCGGACGAAGGTCATGGCTTCGGTTTCCGTCAGCACACCGGCCAGGGCCGAGGCGGTGATTTCGCCGACGGAGTGGCCGGCAAGGATGACCGGCAGGACGGCGAGTTCGACGTCGAACAGGGCGTTCGCAGCCACCAGTCCGGCGGCGACGATCAGCGGCTGGGCAACGGCCGTGTCCTTGATCGTCTCCTCATCCGAGGTAGTGCCGTGGGCGGTGAGGTCGATCCCAGCGATTTCACTCAGGGCGGCCAGGTGGCCTGCGACGGGGGGCAGTTCCAGCCAGGGGGCGAGAAAGCCGGGGGTCTGGGAGCCCTGTCCAGGGCAGACGATTGCAAGCACGTATCCAGCTTTCCAAACTACGGCGTGATTAACGGTGCATTCTTGCACCAAGCTCACAGGGTCACTTTGTAGGAAGTCTACAACTGCTCAGGGGGTGTTACGTGACGGCTGGCGCTCGGTGGCGGGCTTCGGCGGGGCGGCGAGCCGGCCCACAACGAGGGCCGTCTGGAGCACAAATGCCTCCCGCGGCAACAGCGGATCCCAGCCCGTGACGTCGCAGACGCGCTTGAGCCGGTAGCGCACCGTGTTGGCGTGGACGAAGAGTTCCCGGGCCGTGGCTTCCAGCGAATGCCCGAGCTCGAGGTACGTGCCCAGGGTCTCCACCAGGCCGTTGGAGGCCGCGAGCAGGGGCCGGTAGATGTTCTTGACCAGGGAGCGCCTGGCGGCGTCGTCCCCGGAGATCACGCGCTCCGGCAGGAGGTCATCGGCTGCTACCGGCCGCGGCGCGGCGGGCCAGGCACGGGCCGCAGTGAGCCCCGCGAAGGCGGACTGGGCGGAGCCGCTGGCCTCGAGCAGGGAGTCCGCTTCGGCGCCGTAGACGACCGGTCCCGGAGCGAAGAGTTCGGCAAGTTTCAGGTAGGCGGTCTCGCGGTCGTGTAGTCCGCCGAGGATGAGGATGAGCCGGTCACCCTGGATCCCGACGAGGGCGTCTTCGGCGAAGCGGCCGGCCGTGCGGCGCAGTTCGCTGACGTAGCTGGCGTTGGGTTCGGACGGGGAATTTCCCACCATGACGGTGAAGCGCTCCTGCGCCTTCCAGCCCAGGGCGGCAATCCGGGACCGCAGGGCATCGGTGTTTTCGCCGCGCAGGATGGCGTCGACGATGAGCGCCTCAAGCCGGGTGTCCCACGAGCCGCGGGTTTCAGCAGCGCGGGCGTAAACATCGGCGGCGGCGAAGGCCACCTCGCGGGAGTACCGCAGCACCGCCTCGCGCAGCGCGCCCTGGTCCGCCTCCGGGGCGATCACCGGGACCTGGTCCTCGACCACTTCGACGACGATCCGGATCAGCTGGAGGGCCTTTTGCAGGCTGATGGAGCGGGTAAGTTCGGTTGGCGCTGTGCCGAAGACGTCGGAGAGGATCCAGGACGGCGAGCTGGGCCGCTCGTACCAGGTGACAAACGCGGCGATCCCGTTCTGCGCCACCATGCCCAGCGCGGAGCGTTCGTCCGAGTTGAGCCGGCTGTACCACGGCAGCGACTTCTCCAGCTGGCGCAACGTCGTAGTGGACAGCTGCCCCACGCTGGCCCGCAGTTTCTTTAGCGTCTCAACCTTCTCCGGGGACATCGCCCTAGAGGCGGGCTTGCGTTTTACGGGAGTGGTGATCGGCTCTGCCATGCATCGAGCATACGACGCGGCCGGCCCAAGCTCCATTTGTGCAAAGGCTACAACACGCTTTGTGTTGGGTCACAGTGCCGCGGCGCAGCGGCACCGGCGTCGCGGACGGGCACCGGACGGACGGTCAAGCGCCGACTTAACCGCCGGCGGCGGCCCCCGCCTTCCGGTGGGGACCGCCGTCGTTCGCTGCAGTAGTGACTCTAGGAGTCGCCGCCTGCGTTGCCGGTGGTGCCAGCGTTGACGTTGTGCAAGCGGTATTTCTCGATTGCCTGGGCCGGGGCCTGGGCATCCACCTCGCCGCGGCGGGCCAGCATCTGCAGGGAACGGACCACCACGGAGTGAATGTCGTTCTTGAAGAAGCGGCGGGCAGCGGCGCGGGTGTCGGAGAAGCCGAAGCCATCCGCTCCGAGCGAGGCGAACTCGTTCGGGACGAACTGGCGGATCTGGTCCGGCACGGCCTTCATGTAGTCGGTGACAGCCACAATCGGCCCGGTGGCGCCGGCGAGCTGCTGGGTGACGAAGGGAACGCGGGCGGGCTGGCCGGGGTTGAGGAAGGCTTCTTCCTCGGCGGCCATGGCGTCGCGGCGCAGTTCGGTCCAGGACGTCACGGACCAGACATCCGCGGAGACGCCCCAGTCCTCGGCGAGGACCCGCTGGGCTTCGAGCGCCCAGGGGACGGACACACCGGAGGCCAGGATCTGCGTGCGTGGGCCGTCAATCTTGGCCGGCGCCAGCAGGTAGATCCCCTTGACGATGCCTTCGACGTCGAGTTCCGCCGGCGCCGCGGGCTGGGAAATCGGCTCGTTGTAGACCGTGATGTAGTACATCACGTTCCGCGACGGGTCGTTGTCCGCCAGGCCCGGCCCGTACATGCGGTTGAGGCCGTCGCGCATGATGACGCCGATCTCGTAGCCGTAGGCGGGGTCGTAGCTGAGGACCGCCGGGTTGGTCGCAGCCAGGATCGGGGAGTGCCCGTCCGCGTGCTGGAGGCCCTCACCGGTCAGCGTGGTGCGGCCGGCCGTGGCGCCGATGATGAACCCGCGGGTCATCTGGTCCGCGGCGGCCCAGAACGAATCACCCGTGCGCTGGAAACCGAACATCGAGTAGAAGACGTAGATCGGGATCAGCGGTTCGCCGTGTGTGGCGTAGGACGTTCCGGCGGCCGTGAAGGCCGCCACGGAGCCGGCCTCGTTGATGCCGGCGTGCACGATCTGGCCGGAGATGGACTCCTTGTACGCCAGGACGAGCTCGCGGTCCACGGACAGGTAGTTCTGGCCGTTCGGGTTGTAGATCTTCGCGGTCGGGAAGAACGCGTCCATGCCGAAGGTGCGGGCCTCGTCCGGGATGATCGGAACGATCCGCTGGCCGAATTCCTTGTCCCGCATCAGGTCCTTGAGCAGGCGGACGAACGCCATGGTGGTGGCCGCCAGTTGCTTGCCGGAGCCGCGGTTCGCGACCTCGTAGACCTTGTCCTCCGGGAGCGTGACCTCGGAATGCTTGGAGCGGCGTTCGGGGACGAAGCCGCCCAGCGCGCGGCGGCGCTCCATGAGGTACTGGATCTCGGGGGAGTCCATGCCGGGGTGGTAGTACGGCGGACGGTACAGGTCCCCTTCGAGCTGCTCGTCCGTGATCGGGATGCGCAGGTGGTCGCGGAAGGCCTTGAGGTCCGCGAGGGTGAGCTTCTTCATCTGGTGGGTCGCGTTGCGGCCCTCGAAGTGGGTGCCCAGGCCGTAGCCCTTGACCGTGTGGGCGAGGATGACCGTGGGCTTGCCCTTGAACTCGGTCGCGGCCTTGTACGCGGCGTAGACCTTGTTGTAGTCGTGGCCGCCGCGCTTGAGGTTCCAGATCTGGTCGTCGGTGAGGTCCTGGACCATTTCCTTGGTCTGCGGGGTCTGGCCGAAGAAGTGTTCGCGGACGAACGCGCCGGACTCGGCCTTGTAGGTCTGGTAGTCACCGTCGACGGTTTCGTTCATGATCTTGACCAGCGAGCCGTCCTCGTCCTTGGCCAGCAGGTCATCCCACTCCCGGCCCCAGACGACCTTGATGACGTTCCAGCCCGCGCCGCGGAAGAATGCCTCGAGTTCCTGCATGATCTTGCCGTTGCCGCGGACCGGTCCGTCGAGGCGCTGGAGGTTGCAGTTGACCACGAAGTTGAGGTTGTCGAGCTTGTCGTTCGCGGCCAGCTGGAGCAGGCCGCGGGACTCGGGTTCGTCCATTTCCCCGTCGCCCAGGAACGCCCAGACCTGCTGGTCGGACGTGTCCTTGATGCCGCGGTTGTGCAGGTACCGGTTCGACTGCGCCTGGTAGATCGCGTTCATCGGGCCGATGCCCATTGAAACCGTCGGGAATTCCCAGAACTCCGGCATCAGGCGCGGGTGCGGGTAGGAGGAGAGGGCGTGCCCTTCCTTGGACTTCTCCTGCCGGAAGCCGTCCAGGTCCTCCTCGGAGAGCCGGCCTTCCATGAACGCGCGGGCGTACATGCCGGGGGAGGCGTGGCCCTGGAAGAAGACGTGGTCCCCGCCGCCGGGGTGGTCCTTGCCACGGAAGAAGTGGTTGAAACCAACCTCGTACAGCGTCGCTGCACCGGCGTAGGTGGAGATGTGCCCGCCGACGCCGATATCGGCCCGCTGCGCGCGGTGCACCATGACAGCGGCGTTCCAGCGCAGCCATGCCCGGTACTTGCGCTCGATTTCCTCGTCGCCGGGGAACGGCGCTTCCTGGTCCACCGGGATCGTGTTCACGTAGTCGGTGGTGGTGACCATCGGAACGCCCACGCTCTGCGCGCCGGCCCGTTGGAGCAGGCTGCGCATTATGTACTGGGCACGTTCGGTGCCCTGTTCCTGAATCAGGGTATCCAGGGACTCCAGCCATTCGGCGGTCTCTTCCGGATCACGATCAGGCAGCTGGTTTGTCAACCCGCTGAGGATATGGGAGGTCTCTTCTCCTGCAGCCACGTCCAACCTCTCTTTGAGCGCATTCACCGGCGCCCTCAGCTCCGGCAGGGTAACTGCCTGGCGTGAACGCGACGTGTGCGACATATCGGTTACAACTGCCCGGTCATGTGCGCCGGGCAAGGTCCAATCACAACTGTGCCCGCCAGCGTCAGCGGGTCGTTCGCCCTCGCGGGCGCAGTCGTCATCAGTCACTCTAGCTCTCACATCTCGGGGATGCGTAGCCGTCGCGTGGCGGTCCCGTCGTATTTGACGGGCATACTTGTTCTGTGACGAAGTGCCGCCAGGCAGTCCCCGGATTGCTGTGTGTGACGCAGAATATGGCGGATCGCGGGGCCAACAGCTTGAAGCGCAGGCGCAAAGGGTGTTGGCTTGCAGTAATGGAAATCACTAGGTTTGTAGAAAACACCAAGCATAGGAGCAACAAGTGAGTGAGGCCGACGCCGCCACTTCGGTAAATGTGGCGGAAAAACTGGGTTTCAAAACCGGGGATCTGATTCAGGAATTCGGTTATGACGACGACGTCGACTTCGACTTGCGCGACGACGTCGAGGATCTCACCGGCTCTGAACTCTTTGATGAGGACGACCATGAAGTGGTCGACGCTGCCATTCTGTGGTGGAGGGCCGGCGACGGCGACCTCGTCGACACGCTGGTCGATCCGCTGACCACCCTGACAGAGGGCGGTGTCATTTGGGTGCTGACCCCCAAATCCGGCCGTCCGGGCTACGTTTCACCGGCCGACATCCAGGATGCCGCCCCTACCGCTGGCCTTCACGTCACCACTTCTGCGGGCGTATCCAGGGACTGGAGCGCGACCCGCCTGGTCTCGCGGAAAAACAAGTGACACAAGTGACCCAAGCCGGCACGTTCCGCACGACCGGAGATGGCGCCGTAACACCGGCTGTGCCCGCCGTCGGCGAGCCTGCCCCGGAGTTCGAACTGCTGAACCAGTTCGGCGAACCCGTGAGGCTCTCGGAACTCCGGGGCCGGAACGTCGTCCTGGTGTTCTTCCCGTTCGCCTTCTCCGGCATCTGCACGGGTGAGCTGTGCGAGATCCGGGACAACCTGGCGCTGTTCGAGGACGCCGGCGCCGCCGTGCTGGGGATCTCGGTGGACAGCAAGTTCGCCCAACGCGCTTATGCGGAGAAGGAAGGCTATGCCTTCGACCTGCTCGCGGACTTCTGGCCGCACGGGGCCGTCGCCGAGCAATACGGGGTGTTTGACCCCGCCAGCGGCATGGCCAAACGCGGAACGTTCATCATCGACGCGGACGGAATCGTGCGCTACGTCGTAGTGAACCCCCGCGGCCAGGCCCGTGACTTCAAGGCGTACCGCTCCGCTCTGGCGGGACTCGGCGGGAGCTAACGCGGTGCGGACGCGGCGGCCCGGGATCGGCATGACTGGCTTTGCCAGCTTGCCCCCGGTCCCGGCCGGGGAACCCGCCCGGGACGAGCTTGAGGTCCTGCGGGAAATCCAGGGCATTCTCGCGGGGGAGCGATTCGCTCTGTTGACCGGTGCCGGCCTCAGCACTGATTCCGGCATCCCGGACTACCGCGGGCCCGGCGCCGCCCCCCGGGCGCCCATGACGTATCAGGAATTCATCGGCGAAGCGGACAACCGGCGCCGCTACTGGGCCCGGAACCACATCGGCTGGTCCCATCTGCGCCGGGCCGACCCCAACGCCGGCCACGCCGCCGTCGCCCGGCTGGAGCACCGCGGGCTGCTCACCGGACTCATCACCCAAAACGTGGACCGCCTGCACGAGGACGCCGGGAGTGTCAACGTGGTGGACCTGCACGGCCGCTTCGATCAGGTGGTCTGCCTCGCCTGCCACCGGCGTTACAGCCGGACGCTGCTGGCGGGCGTGCTGGAAGAACTCAACCCCGGCTGGCTGGAACGGGCACTCTCCGCCGGCGTCATCGAAATGGCTCCGGACGCCGACGCCACGGTCGAGGACGCCGCCCTGATCGGCAGCTTTGTCGTGGCCCACTGCCCTGCCTGCGGCGGCACGCTCAAACCCGATTTCGTCTACTTCGGTGAGAGCGTCCCAAAGGACCGGGTGGAACGCTCGTACGCCATCGTGGACGAGGCCGGCGCCCTCCTGGTTGCCGGTTCCTCGCTGACGGTGATGAGCGGCCTGCGGTTTGCCCGGCACGCGGCCAAGCACGGAAAGCCCGTTGTGATCATCAACCGGGGGCAGACCCGCGGGGACGGGCTTGCCACCGTCAAGCTCGACGCCGGCGTCAGCGAGGCGCTCGGCTGGCTCGCTGCCGAGCTCCCGTCGCTCTGAGAACCTCACTTGGTCGCTGCCAAGCTCCCGACGCTCTGAGCCGCCCTGTGCGGCGCGGGTGCGATTGGCGCTCCGCAGGGTTCATCCGGTACAGTAACTCTTCGTTGGTTGAAGTGCGGAAGCGCGGAAACAGCGGTTTGGGTCTTTAGCTCAGCTGGTAGAGCGCCACGTTTACACCGTGGATGTCATCGGTTCGATCCCGGTAGGACCCACCAAGGAAACCCCGTCAATGCAGGCCCCCAAGGGCGCATGGCGGGGTTTCTTGTGTGCGCTGAAAGTGTCGTAGCCAACTGGCAGAGTTTGGGGTATGGAAGCCATCGGAGATTTCATCCCGGGACAGGCCGACAGGCCTGGCATTGGGATCCGCCCTGATGTGTTCAGACCGACGTCGGTGCCGGTGCCGCTTCGGCTCGGGGCAGACCTGTTCGGTGCGGTGGACGTGGCTCTTGCAGTGCTCCGGGCGTCAACCGGGGCGGCTGTGACGGAAGCGGCGCGGTTCGGGGTGGCGGAGGCTTCGGATTTCGCCGGCCGCGTGGAGGAGCTGTCCAGAGTCGTGGATCACCTGCAGATTGTGGCTGCGGCGGAGGTCGACCGGACCCGCGGCCAGGCTGCAGCTGCAGCCAGGAACGCTGCGAAGTTTGGGTCCGATGCCCCTGCCGGCTGGTTGACCGGCTGGAACCCTGAGGCGACGGCGACGGCGACTGCGACCACGGATGCGACTGCGACTGCGGCAGTTGCTGCGGCGGCTGTCGGGCCCGGTGCGGGCTGTAACGGGCCGGGTGGCGCGGATCGTGCGCAGGGCTGGGTCGATGACGGGTACCGGAACACCACCGAGTTCCTGCGGGCGAGGCTGCGGATCACCGCGGCGGAGGCGCGGCGCCGGCTGGCCCTGGCTTCAGACGTTCTGCCACGCACCGGTTTGTCAGGCCAGCCCCTGCCGGCTGGGCGGGGAGAACTCGCGGCTGTCCTCGCCGCCGGGGACATCGCCTCCCGGGCAGCGACCCTGGTCAGCCTGTCCCTGGATCGGGTCCGGCACGCGGCCGCGCCCGAGGACGTTGCCCGGATGGAGCATGCCCTGACCCGCACGGCGGTGGAGAACGACCAGGATTTCCTGACCCGGATCGCGAAGCGGTGGACGGACGCCCTGGACCAGGACGGTGCCGAGCCGAGTGAGCAGGAGCTACGCCAGCGCCAAGGCGCTTTCATCCGCCGGTCCCACCGTGGGCTGCAGCATCTGGAAATCTTCGCCACGGCCGACCAGTTCGAACACCTGGTTACGGTCATGAATACCACCGCCAACCCACGGGGCGGTGCTGCCTCCAGGCCCAACGCCGGCTCGGCCGAAAATGCCCGGTCTGACGCCCGGCCCGATGCTGACGCCAACGCGGGCGGTACCGTGGACGATGCGGCTGCGGAGGAGGCGGCTGCAGCGCGGCTGGATCAGCGCACCCGTCCGCAACGGTTGCTGGATGGCCTGGTCGGTGCGTGCAAGGTGGCCCTCGCGGCCGGAGATATGCCCGCTTCCGGAGGACTGCGCCCGCAGGTGATGGTCACCATCAACTACCGGGACCTGCTCGAACAGCTCGGCGGCGCCGACCCACAGACACGCGGACCGGGATCGGGCGCGGGAACCCTGCTGTTCACCGGACCCGTCACCGCCTCCACGGCCCGCAAGATCGCCTGCGACGCGGACATCATCCCCCTCGTGCTCGGCGGCAACGGCCGCGTCCTGGACATCGGCCGCACCTCCAGGGTCTTCCCGCCACACATCCGCAAAGCCCTCACCGCCCGCGACCAGGGCTGCGCGTTCCCCGGCTGCACCATCCCCGCAACCTGGTGCGAAGCGCACCACGTCGACTACTGGTCCCGCGGCGGAACCACCGGAACAGAGCAAGGCGCTTTGCTCTGCTCACACCACCACCACTTGATCCACAAGGAACAATGGACCGTCCAGGTCCGCACCGGTATTCCCTGGTTCATCCCCCCGCCGCACCTTGACCCAAGTCAGGTGCCACGCCGAAACCGCTACTTCCAGCTCGAATGAAACCGGAGCCGCCACCAGAGGGCCACTTGACCGGCTGACGAGGCTGGCCACCAGACGGGCCACTTGACCGGGCGCCCGGGTTCGGAGCAACGCGGATATTGTCGGAGCCTCGCCCTACCGTGGCTGGCATGGAACACGTCATGGTGAAATCTGGTACGGATGGCAGGCCGCAGGTCCTGGTGCGCGGCGGCCGCGAATGGCTTGTCGGCGCGGAGCCGGTCCGCTGGTTCGAGCGGGTGAGCTGGTGGGAGGCCGAGCGGCGGATGCCCAAGGGACTATCCCGGGTCGACGTCGAAGTCTGGCAGATCCAGGCGAGACTGGGCCGGAACCCGGGTTCCGCCCTCACGACGATGGAAATTGTCCGTGACGGCCTGGGCGGCGGCTGGCGGCTGCGGGAGGCCATCGCGGACGCGGCGTAGGCGGGGCAGAAACAGGCTCGCGGGCCGGAGCTGCCGGGGCATTGGAAAGGCCTTCCACCGCGACTATTGGGGGATGCCGCGGTGGAAGGCCTGAAATGAATATACCGTGAATTTTTGGAATTGTGAAACACGCGACGGTGATTCCGGGCCGCCCAAATGCCCAGTCGATGGCGTAATTACAGGCACATTGGCGGCGAGTGGAAGTGAACCGCGTGGGCCGGGCTAGGGCCGCTGGACCGGGACAAACACCCGGGGCTGGTTCTTCCACTCGGGTTCCATGTCCGAGATGGTCTCCCGCATGATCCGGTCCGAGGCCTCGCGGGCTGCCTCGGGGTTCCCATTGGCAATCGCTTCCGCCAGGTTTACGTGCCACTGCAGCGCCGTCGCCCGCGGGTGGTCCGGCATCAGACCGTGCACCGTCCGCCCGGTGAGGGTCTCCGCCACCTGACCCACCATGTTGGCAAACATTTCGTTTCCGGAGCCGGTCAGCAGCAGGGAGTGGAAATGGATATCCAGCTCCAGGAACCTCGGCACGTCTCCGGACTGCCCGGCGTCGCGCATTGCGTGCGAGACGTCGAGGAGTTCGCGGCGGATTTCCTCGGGGGCGTTGGCGGCGGCCAGCTCTGCGGCGACAGGTTCGACCGCGGTGCGCAGCTCCGCGAGCGAACGCAGCTGCGCGCCCCGGCCCTCGCCGGCGAGGCGCCAGCGGATCACCTGGGCGTCGAAGGGGTTCCAGCGGCTGGCCGGCAGAACCCGGATGCCCACACGCTTGGTCGTCTCCACCAGGCCGAGGGACTGAAGGACACGCACCGCTTCGCGGACCACCGATCGGGACACCTTGAGTTCCTCTTCGAGGTGCTCCGCCAGCATGACGTGGCCGGCCGGGAGATCGCCTGCGACGATGCGGGTGCCGAGGTGCTCAATCGCGCGGTGGTGGAGGCTGGTTGACATAGTCGTAAGCATAGTGCGGCGGACGCTGGTCCAGCTGATGTTTCGGGCCCGGCCGGTGCGGAGGGCCCGGGAATCATAGACTGTATGTGACGCGCCATATTCCGCCACGTGGGCACAGCTTTCCAGCCGCCCATGGAAATACATATGGTTTATTGACAGCCACTGATCCCAAGAAGATGGTCCTGGCCTCACGCGCGGGACGAAATGCACTTGTTGCACAGAATGAATTGGAGTTTTGATGTCAGCACACATCGGTGTCACCGGCCTTGCGGTGATGGGGGCCAATCTCGCCCGCAACCTGGCCCGGAACGGCTTCACTGTT